>CAMAQS010000044.1 GCA_945860565.1 Chitinophaga pinensis
ACACGATATTCTTTTTTGGAACCCAATTTATAGGCTGTATCTACATATTTAAGAACGGTATCACTCACAGTTGCAAGTAAATCCCAGCCTTTATTGTCGGATTTTTTTGTATAAATATCGTAGCTGACAGAGTTTTTTTGACCCAACCACGACAATTGAAGTTTATTGTTAGATGTTAATGATGCTTGAACCTCAACAGCAACTTCGCGTGCAGTTTGGGCAAAAATCGAGTGCGAAAAATAGGATACAAAGAGTATTAATAATCGAAGAAAAATAGATTTCAGCTTCATAAGGTGCAATATACTATTTAACCACTTTTCAACCAAATAATCCCTTGCTATAACACAATTATCCTCCGCTTAATCGAAAAAAACCACATCCAATATTACATAAATCCACGGCAATTTAAATACTAAATATCAATGATTTAAGTCATCTTTAATTACAAATAACATTGCCAATGTACTCATTTTGTTTCTATAAGTTTAAAATAATATTATTGATTAACTATTTCTTTTTGTATTAACTTTACCATTCCAAAACTAAAAAAAACCAATGCGATTCATAGATAAAAGTCGATTCCATGCCTTGGATAGAAGGCAAATGATAGACAAAGAGATGGCCATGAAAGTATTCTCTAGGGTTTTGGGTTCCAACAAAACCAAATCCGTTTATCAGCAATGGCAAACACAAGACGTTCAATTTTTTTTAGACGAATACAAACGTCATACGCAAATTAAACACTTTGTTTCTCCCGACCACATAGCCTATATTCCTGTAGAAGGCGGTTTGCTGGTTTTGGCGAACCATCCCACAGGAATTCCTGATGGTTTGTTGATATTGGACACTTTGCTATCGGTACGCAAAGACGTCAAAATGATTATAAATGAGAGCAGTTACACCGCTCAAGCCTTAGAAGATTATACTATTGGAATTGTAAATCACAAAAATGAAAACGCCACTGCACACAATGCGATTGGTGTAAAAAAAGCCCTAGAATGGTTGTCCGAGGGACATTGTTTGGTTCTATTTTCTAATTCTGAGGTATCTACAGAAAGAAAATTATACAAACATTTCGACGATCATTTTTGGCATCCAACAGCAAAAAAAATCATCTTAAAATTCCAAGGAAATGTATTGCCGTGGGCCATTAGCGGCAAGAATAGCCCTTTGTTTTATCAACTTTGTAAAATAAGTCCTAATCTAAAAGGAGCGCTACTAGAACGTGAAAGTCTAAAAAGGAAAAGACGACCTATACATTCTGTAATAGGGAAACCATTCAAGGTTACGGATGAACATTCACTATATGATTTAGAGCTAAAAATTCGATTGATGAGTCACAGCAATCATTTTAGTCTTTTCAAAGCCATGTGGCCATTAAAGCCAAAGTCAAAGATGGATACCATTGCAGAATCTGCACCCATAGATGCTGTAAAGGCCGAAATCTTAAATCTTGGTGCGCCCCTATTAGAGAAGGGCTCCAATCAAGTATTTTTATCAACTGCAAAAGAATCCCCTTCTATATTGCATGAAATTGGCCGATTGCGCGAAATAACTTTCCGTAAAGCAGGAGAAGGTTCAGGAAAATCACTGGATTTAGATCGGTATGACAATGAATTTTTGCACTTGTTTTTGTGGGATAAAGAAGCAAACATAATAATAGGGGCATACAGACTTGGAATTGGCCACCTATTACATACCAATAGCAATTACCATTCTATACTTTATGATTTTTACGAAAAGAACGACTATATAGAAGACATATTAAAAGATTCAATGATTATGGGTAGGGCTTTTGTAGTGCCTGAATACCAACAAAAAGCATTCCCTTTGTTTCTATTGTGGATGGGAATATTGTCTGTATTAAGGATTCAAGCACCTATAAAATACATCATTGGTCAAACCAGTTTACCAAATTCATTTAGTGATTATTCTAAATTATTGTTAACTGGATTTTTATGGAAGCATTACAATGACAAAGAGAAAAGCGAACACTTTAATGCGTATCACCCATTCACTGTGAAGCCAAATATATTAATTTCAAATTGGATCAACAAATCTATTCCTGAAGATGTAAAAAGGATGGATAAAATTATAGAATGTATTGAACCCAATGGAGCCAAAACACCCATGTTGTTTAAACGTTATATTGAACAAAAAGCGGTGTGTTTGGGAATGAATATTGACCCAGATTTTCAAAATAGCGTAGACATTCTAATGTTGACAAAAGTAGAAGATTTATTATTTTCACCTACGGCTTAGTATTTTCACTAAGTAATGTGATTGCTTTAATTAATCACAATTTATGTACCTTTTGGTTTGAAAATAAGTATAGATTCCAAATTGTAAGAAAATATTGGAATTACAAGGCTCACGATTTCAAGAGATAGTCTTTTCAACTATTGAAAAACATTAAGACAATGTTTTGATTATTAATTAATTCGAAACGAATTAAGCATTTTGATGTTAAGTTTGATTTAAATAATTACTTAAAAGCAACTTTTGGCATTTTTTTTGATAAGATTTTATATCTTTGCAAAATCTAAATCAAAACTATGATGAAAATTACAAAATCGCTTCCCTTTGGAAAGCAATTCTTACTGAACTTTTTAGGGATAATAGTATTCTCTTCGTTCATGGGACTAAGTGCTCAGCAGCACACCATTTCCAGCTTCAATCCAACATCACAAATTGCAGGTAACACTGTAGTGATCACAGGAACTAACTTTTCAAGCATTACCGCTGTACAATTCGGTGGTGTAAATGCTTCTAGCTTTACAGTAAATTCTACAACACAAATCACTGCCACTGTGCCAGCAAGTGCTGCCAATGGTTCTGTAACGGTTGCAAAAACGAGTCAAACAGACGCCTCTTTAAGTGGGTTTGTAATTGTTAAAAAAACCACCAGTGTTTACACTGATTTTGGAGGATATTGGAATTCTTCCGAAGGTAGTAACAGTGGAACTACCCCAAATTTAAACCATAATTTATTGGCATTTACTTACGATGGTACCGTTTATTCTACCGGAGTTTCTGATGCAACTTTAACAAGTAATTCTGTTACATTTAATGCTGGTCAATGGTTGGCATTTCCAGTAAATACTATTTCTGGCAACGGAACAACTGCTGCCATTGCCGTTTCTGCCGCAGACGACGGAAACGCAACAACCGCAATCAATCCAAACAAAAAAATACAAGACGTTTTAATTGACGGTATACAAGGATTAGGCATTGGAACAGGGGTTATCGATTTTGGAGCCAACACTTCAGGATTAACTCTTGAATTCCAAGTAGCTTCGATAGATACAAACAAAATCAATGACGCCATTCCAGATATATTGTTCACCCAAGTGGCAAACCCACAAACAGCAAACCGCGATAAAATCAAATTTGTGGATGCACTAGGAAATACCGTAGGACAAGAAATTACTGTGAACGTTTTCGATATGCCACAGTTAGGCACTTTAAATTATGACATGTGGTATTTGGATTCTAGAGCAACTCCAGCAGTTTTAAATAACAATGCAGTTACAAGTGTCCTTTTCGCTGAAAACACCACACGTCCTTTGCGTTTATTTGCATTAAAATTAAAAGACTTTGGCATTACATCTTCGAACTACGACGATGCTGTTGAACTAATCCTTACCCCAGGTGGTAGAGCGGATTACGCGTTCATTTCATATAACAATGGATCAATTACAATTCCTGCAGCAGAAATAACTCAACAACCACAATCTCAATTATTGTGTCAAACTTCTGGTCAAACCACCCAATTTTCAGTTACTCACACTACGCCAAGTGGTGGAGGAACCGTAACTTACCAATGGCAAAAAAATGGCATTGATTTAACCAATACTGGAAACATTTCAGGTGCTACAAGCGCAACATTAAGTATTAGCAACGTAACACCAGCCGATTATGGAAGTTACACAGTTGAGTTAACCAACTTATATGGTAGTGTATTGAGTAACCCAGCCTATTTGAATTTATATTTTACATTACAACCTACTTCTTCTGCTTTGTGTATCAACGCAACAGCTCCAGTTAAGACTATAGCAACTGGTGGTGCTCCATCTCCAACTATACAATGGTATTCAAACACCTCAAATTCAGCTGCTGGTGCTTCTCTAATTAGTGGCGCTACAAATGCTTCTTATACAACTCCTACTTCTACAGCAGGAACCACCTACTATTTTGCGATAATTTCAACTGTAGGTTCTGGAAGTTGCCCTATTTCTGATACATCAGATATAATCTCTGTAGTTATTTCACCTAATACAGTAGCTGGTACCATTTCAGGTGCTGCTACCGTATGTTACGGAACTAATTCTACAACGTTAACTTTATCTGGCAATACAGGTTCAGTAACCAGTTGGCAGTCTTCTGCAACCGCTGGTTTCTCTTCACCAACAACCATTGCGAACACAACGTCTACATTAACCGCGACCAACTTAACTAGCGATCTTTATTATAGACCAGTTGTTCAAAGTGGTGTTTGTGCTTCTGCATCTCCAAGTGCTGCTCAAATCATTGTAAACTTAACTTATACTTGGGAAGGTGATATCAGCAGCGTCTACAATGTTGCTGGCAACTGGATAGAAGGTTGTGTACCTCACACTGGCGCGAACATTTCTTTCAGAACTGTTACTGACCCAGATAACCGTTGCGAATTAAACGTTGATCCTATTTTAGGAAACATCACCATTGGTGGAACTTCAGCAACACATATTTTCGACTTAAACAACCGCAACTTAACCGTTCAAGGTAATTTAATTCTTTCTGGTACAAACATCGATGCAAAAGATGGTTCTTCTAACCTAATCATGGCTGGTTCATCTGCTCAAAGCATTCCAGCTCTTGCGTTTGTTGATTTTGAAGTAGCTAAATTAACCATCAATAACAGTGCTGGTGTTACATTAAACGGCAGAACAGATTTGACTCGTTTATTAACCATGACATCTGGTACTTTGAATACTGGCGGATATTTAACTTTCAAGAGCAATGTAAACTTTACCGCAATGATGGCTTCATTCCCAGCATCTGGTACAGCAATTAACGGAAACGTTACAATTGAAAAATATGTACCTGCTAAACGTGCATTCAGAATGGTAAGTCCTACCGTTACTACTACCTCTACCATCAAAGAAAACTGGCAAGAAAATGGAAGTAGCTGGTCTAACAATCCTAACCCAGGATTTGGAACTCATATCACAGGTTCACAAGCCGGTGCCAATGGGTTGGACGCTACTATCACAGGTCAACCATCTTTGTTTACATTCAACAACGCAACTCAAGCTTGGGGTAATATTGCAAATACAAATGTTCTAACTTTAAACGCTGGTACTCCTTACCGTTTGATGATTCGTGGTGACAGAAGTGTAAACATTTATCAATCAGACAACAATCCAAATCCAACTAATACAACAATTAGAACAACTGGAACTATTTATACAGGTAGCTTCGATGTTAATACCCTAAACTCATCTGCTAACTCTGATAACTTTGTTGGTAACCCTTACCAATGTGCTGTTGACTTGTCTACCATTGTTAACTCTTCTAATTTGAATACCACTTATGTTTATATGTGGGATCCATTCTTGAACGTAAGAGGTGCTTACGGAACTGTAACTTTGTCTAACAACACTGTTACTCCATTGGCTTCTACTGCTTCTAAATATTTACAACCAGGACAAGCCTTCTTCGTGAAGACTTCTTCTAGTCCATCTGGTAGCCCAACTTTAACATTTACTGAAGCAAGCAAATACACAGGATCTAACAGTACTACTAACCTTTGGGAAGTTGCTGTATCTGAATATGATTTTGTTGATGTAACATTAATTAACAAAGACAGTGGAGTTGTAGCCGATGGAACACAAGTTAAATTTAGTCCAACTTTTGATAACAAAATCACTGATTTAGATGCTCCAAAAGCATGGAACTTAGATGAAGTTTTAACTATCAATAGAAATGGCAAGAAATTAGCGATTGAAGCGCGTAACATGCCTAATGAAACCGATATGGCTCCATTGTATGTAACAAACTATCGTTCTACTAATTATACTTTCCGTATCAATGTTAACGGTTTGAAACAACACGACGTTTATCTTAAAGACAATGTGAAAAACACGTTGACTAAATTAAACAGTGGCAACGAAACAGAATACAACTTCAATGTTTCTATGGCTAATGGAAAAGATACTGGTCGTTTTGCAATCGTTATGATGTCTAACCTTGCATTAACACAAACTGCTAGCATTAACAGCAACAGCATTGAAACTGCTTCTGTTTATCCTAACCCATTCGATGGTCAACAATTCCAAATTGCTAACATTGGTTGGGAAATCAACAAAATTAATGTTGATGTAATGGATGCTACAGGTAGAGTGATAGAATCACAAAAACTAAACAGAAACAACACTTCTGATTTCCAAGTTGCAGTGAAGCATCCTTTAACTTCTGGTAGTTATTTCTTAAGAATTGCTACTGAAAAAGGATCATTTACAATGCCAATTTTCAAAAACTAAGATTTAGATTTTCATCATATCAAAAGGCTGCTATTTAGCAGCCTTTTTTTTATGCTCAAAGCCATCTAGAATATTCATAAAAATTACCCAAATTTGCAGTAAGTAATATTTTGATAAACGGACTTAAAATAATTGTAGTATTGCCGGCATACAATGCCATGCATACCCTAGAAAAAACCTACAAGGAAATTCCTTTCGATATAGTAGATGACGTTGTTTTGGTAGACGACAAATCCACCGATCACACCATCGAAGTTGCAAAATCCCTTGGAATTAAACACATTGTAAACCATAAAATCAATCGAGGGTATGGTGGAAATCAAAAAAGTTGTTACAATACGGCATTGACTTTGGGTGGCGATATCATTATTATGTTACATCCCGATTATCAATATACCCCTCAACTTATTCAATCTATGGCTTACCTCATTGCAAATAAGGTATATCCCGTTGTTTTTGGCTCAAGAATTTTAGGCGTTGGTGCCCTAAAAGGCGGCATGCCCATCTATAAGTACATTGCCAATCGCTTGCTTACGTTTTTCCAAAATGTGCTCATTGGACAACACTTATCTGAATACCACACTGGATATCGTGCCTTTTCAAAAGAGATACTTACAGGAGTAAATTATGAAGTGTGTAGTGATGATTTCATCTTCGACAATGAAATCATATCACAAATTGTTATGCAGGGCCATGAAATCGCCGAAATTACCTGTCCCACCAAATACTTCGAAGAAGCCTCTTCCATTAATTTTAAACGCAGCGTAGTCTATGGTTTGGGTGTTTTAAAAGTGTCGTTGGTGCACTTTTTACACAAACGCAAATTGATTAAATCAAAACTATACTAAGTTTATCTAAAATCTTCAAAGTGATAATTGTTACGAATCACGCAAAAAATGTGTGCTAAATTTGTTTCATAAATTAAAAGACTATGGCAACATTGAAAGAATTAATAGCAAAAGGGGCGACCGTAATCGACGTTCGTTCTAGTTGGGAATTTGCAGACGGACACGTTGAAAATGCGTTAAATATTCCATTGGAAGAAATTCCAATGCGTATCGATGAGATAAAAGATTTGTCTATCCCATTTATACTTTATTGCCGCAGTGGCAATCGCAGTGGAATGGCTTGTGGTATCTTACAGCAATTTGGTATCCCTGAAGTTCACAATGGAGGCGGATTGGCCGACATGCAAATTGCTTTAATGTAACCTACAACAATGAAAAACCATCTATTAACCGTCGAGAATATTAAATGTAACGGTTGCATGACCACCATCACCAAAGGATTGCTGTCTTTAGAAGGCGTTTTAAGCGTCAATAAAATCGATAACGAAGCCCAAACCATAGACGTCTCTACCCGAGATGAAATGGACTTAGAATTGGTCTACAATAAATTAAACAAAATGGGTTATCCCAAACCCGGTGAAAACAATCTATTGGAGAAATCAAAATCCATGGTGAGTTGCGCCATCGGGAAATTAGGATAGTTACGGGTATAAATAATTTATTCCACAAAAAAAGAGGGCTTTTGGCCCTCTTTTTTGTGATTTATATTACCTTAATGTGGCAGCTTATCTTTAATTAGACCGTAAAACCAAGTACCTGCTATGGCACTTAAAAACGTCACAGCCACGACTGTAAAACCTGCACCAATCTGTGCAAACAAAGGGCCTGGACAGGCACCTGTTATTGCCCATCCCAATCCAAATATTAATCCACCATAAATCTGGCCCTTATTAAATGTTTTATTCGCAATAACGATATCCTCTTTGTAAATGGTCTTAATCTTAAAACGTTTAATTATCTGAACGGAAATTACGCCAATTACAACTCCAGTCCCTATCACACCATACATGTGAAATGACTCTAACCTAAACATTTCTTGAATTCTGAACCAGCTTACTATTTCGGCTTTCACAAATGTGATTCCAAAAATTATTCCCACTATCAAATATTTTATATCATACCACCAAGGGTGTTTTTTATCCGATTCGTTGATACACATGGCATCTTTTGAAAAATCAGTTTGTTTATTTGTTTCCATGATTTGAATTATAAATTAAGTAAAAAAGGAAGATTTAACCATGTCATTATAAAACCGCCCACCATAAACGAAATGGTTGCAACCAATGACGGCCATTGGAGATTGCTCAAACCCATTATGGCGTGACCACTGGTGCATCCGCCCGCATAACGCGTTCCAAAACCGACCAAAAATCCCCCAAAAACGATAAAAACAAACCCCCTAAGGGTTAACAACGAGCTCCAAGAGAAAATGTCCGTAGGCAAGAAATCACCAAAATCGGTAACTCCCTGTTTAATTAATGCAGTTTTGGTAGAATCGGCAATTCTTAATGGTTCATCATTCTTTAAAAATACCGCTGCAATTAATCCACCCAAAAACACGCCAAAAACAAAAAATAGATTCCACTTTTCTTTCTTCCAATCGTAGTTAAAAAAGGCAATTTTGTAGGCAAACAAGCCGCACAGAGATGTCTCAATGAGGACGAAATACCGAAGGTTTTGTTTCCAATAATTAACAAGGTAGGCACCGTTAAACCAATGATAATTCCGGCTACCCACCAAGGCCAAGGTTCTTTAATTAATTCTAACATAATTATTATGCTTTTTGAAGTTTAGACTGACAAACAAAATCTGTTTTAGGCACACCTGCTTCTGCAATTGACTTGAATCCACCCGCCACTTCTTTAAAGTTGTGAATGCCTCTGGCTTTTAAAATTGAAGCGGCAATCATGCTTCGGTAACCGCCTGCACAATGCAAATAAAATGGCTCTTCTGAATTCATTTCCATAAACCAATCATTGATAAAATCCAATGGCTTGTTATAGGCTTCATCAACGTGTTCCGCGCGGTATTCAGATTCTTTGCGTACATCTACCACGGTAGTTTCACCCAAAACCCATTCATTTTTAAACGTTTCAGCTGAAATTCTATTTACTGCATCTACTTCTTTATTTGCGGCAACCCAAGCATTAAAACCGTCTTTTAAATGTCCTACTACATTGTCAAAACCAACCCTGCTCAAACGAATGAGTGATTCTTCTTCTTTTCCATCTTCGGTTACCAACAACAAAGGTTGTTTCACATCTACTATCATTGAACCAACCCAAGGGGCAAATTGACCATCTAAACCAATATTTATGGAACGTGGTATAAATCCTTTAGAGAATAAATCTGCAGATCTTGTATCTAAAATCAATGCTCCCAAAGATTCAGCAGCTGTTTCAAATGCTTCCGCTCTCAATGCTTGCATTCCTTTGGTCATTACATCATCAAAAGAAGCATATCCTTTTTTGTTCATGGCCACATTCATTGGAAAGTAGGCCGGAGGAGGCAACAAACCATCCGTTACGGCCTCAATAAATGCTTCTTTTGAAGGCTGGTTCAAAGCATAATTCATTTCCTTCTGGTGTCCCAACGTATCCATGGTTTCTTTCATCATGTTCTTACCACAGGCAGAGCCTGCACCATGCGCTGGATACACCATTAAATCATTTGGCAAGGGCATGATTTTATTCATTAAGCTTTCGTACAACATACCGGCTAGTTGCTCCTGTGTCATATCTGCTGCTTTTTGAGCTAGGTCAGGACGACCAACATCCCCCAAAAACAAAGTATCCCCGCTAAATAAACTGTGAGGATTTCCTTGTTCATCCAGCAACAAATAACACGTACTTTCCATGGTATGACCAGGAGTATGCAATACTTTTATACTTACATTTCCCAATTTGAAAATTTGCTCATCTACTGCGGTAATGCTATCAAAATCAGTGTTAGCCAACGGACCATAAACAATAGGCGCACCAGTTTTTCTAGACAAATCAATGTGTCCGCTCACAAAATCCGCATGAAAATGTGTTTCGAAAATATATTTAATTACGGCACCATCTTGATTTGCTTTTTCAATGTATGGTTGTACTTCTCTCAATGGATCAATGATAGCCACTTCCCCATTACTCTCGATGTAATAGGCACCTTGAGCCAAACATCCAGTATAAATTTGTTCTACTTTCATATATCTTATTATTATTTTTTTCTAACTTTAAAAAATACCTCGGTGCCCATTCTTGGTTCCACAGACAAGGTCGTTTTTTCCATGTGCAAGACTTCCAAGTTCCCCTCAGAAAACAATTTATGGTATTCTTCGGTACTGCCACCAAAAGGAGGTCCCTGCTCGAATTCTCTATCAAACAAAAGCCCGATTAACTGTCCACCCGGCACCAGCAATTCATGCATTTTTGCAACATAATTTGTGCGTTGGGACTTTTGCTGTGCACAGAAAAAAGTTTGTTCGATAATTAAATCAAACTGACCTTGAAATCTAAAAAAATCCGCTTCAATAACTTGTATTTCGTCGAAAGAAGCAAAATTTTGTTGCAATATACCCACCAAAGTAGGTGCAAAATCTAAAAGGGTGATATCACTAAATCCACTTTGTATAAGGTATTTCGCTTCATAGGCATTGCCACAACCTGGAATCAATATGCGCAATTCTTTGTTGTTTTCATTTTCAAAGAAATCTACCAACGCCGGTGATGGCGCCCCTAAATCCCAGCCAGTTTGGTGTGATGAATAGCGTTCATCCCAGTAATATTTGTCAAGCCCATTCTCTGAGTTTCCATTGCGTTTTATATCTTCCTTCTCGTTCTTCATAATTTAATCAATCCAAATTAACCATTATCTCTTGTTCTTGTTTTGAAAATCCACAATGGGTTTAAACGGACCAAATTTGTGTTGTTTTTCTGTATAACTATCGGCAAAAGGGCCAAAAGGATGATCAAATGTTTTCTTTGAAATGTCGGGCCAATCTTTACTCAAATCTTTATTCGGCCGCTCTTGTGAATTGACAAAGGCGGCTACATCCCAAGCTTCTTCGTCTGTTAATTGGGGATTCTTATAAGTCGCACCAAGAGGCATATTGGCTTTTACATATCCCGCAAAACGACTCATGCGATACAGTCCAGCACCTGAATTGTAGCTGTTTTTACCCCACAATGGCGGATAAGTATAGGCATTTTTTTCATCGTTCATTACACCTTGACCATCGGATTGATGACAACTTTTGCATTTTAAATCGTATATTATTTTTCCTTTTTCAGGATCAATAGCCCTGTCTAAAAAGGCCAAATTGTAAATTCCAGAACCTTTGGGCTTTTTGTCTTTTTCAACATCCTTGCCCAACCATTTTATATAAGTCGCCATAGCCACCATTTCCTTAGACGTAGAATCTGGAGCTTTTCCATTTAAAGATCGCTCAAAACAGTCTGAAATGCGTTTAAACACCGTTTCAACAGTCCCACTTCTGGCCCTAAACTTAGGATAATTGGCATTTACTGCACTGTAATTGTTTCCCCAAGGTTGTGTTCCCCCATTGAGATGACAATTTTGACAATTCATTCCATTTGTAATTTGCGCTAAGGTTCCTTTAGGACCTAAATAAATGGACGTATTTTGTATGAGTTGCTGGCCATATAACAATGTTTTTTGCAGTGCTTTATCTTTTTCTAAAGTCAAATCCGGAGTCACCCACTGTCCCTCTTCGGTATCAATTCCCTTTATAGTTATTGTGGAATTTACGGCAGAATCAAGGATAATTATATTCGAATCTACAGGATGATTCTCTCTAAACAACATCCAAAAAAACAATCCGCCTAGGGTAACAACCAACACCAACAACAAGCCAATGAGCGAGTTCACCAGTCGAATTAATTTCTTTTCGTCGTTTGGATTAATCATCGTTTTAAAACTACTTTAATAGTTGATCTATAATAATATAAACACCCATAATCAGAACAAACCATCCGAATGCCGGCTTCAATTTGTCTCCGCTGATTTTTTTAGACAACATGGCTCCTACCAAAATACCAACAATGGCAATAGAACTAAAAATCATTAAAAATGTCCAATCTATATTTACCTCAGGTCTTAAATCCCCCAAAAAACCCAACAATGACTTCGAAGCAATAATTATCAATGAAGTGCCTACTGCTTGTTTCATGGGCAATTTTGCCAATAAAACCAAAGCTGGAATGATTAAAAATCCACCTCCAGCTCCCACCAATCCGGTAACCACCCCTACTACCAATCCTTCTAATAAAATCATGGGATAATTAAATACCACCTCACCTGAGCCCGCCGCTGCTTTCTTTGGTTTGCGTATCATAGTGTATGATGCCATAACCATAATTATAGCAAAAAACATTAAAATACCCATTCCTTTGGTAAGCGTAAATGTATCGATTGAGAAAATAGGATCTGGTATGGCCGGAACAATAAAATGACGGGTTAAGTAGACCGAAACAATGGAAGGAATACCAAAAACAATGGCGGTACGCCAATGTACATTTCCGAGCTTCATGTGACTAAATGAACCGATTAAACTGGTTAAACCCACAATAAAGAGAGAATAGGCAGTCGATAACGATGTTTCAACGCCAAACAAATAAACCAAAATCGGTACGGTTAAAATTGAACCGCCACCGCCTATTAATCCCAAGGTTAAACCCATGAGGGCCGCGCCTATATATCCTAAAATTTCCATGAAGCTACAAAATTGATTGTTTATTGTAAGACAATGAGTGATAAAAGTTACAAGTTAATATTTAATTTCTAAAATCTAAATAAACTGATAATCATACCCTTCCAACTGACTTAACAATGTGGCAGGCTGATCTGTACAAATTACACGCCCCTCAACTTTTGGCTGTATCGGAGAGAATTCCTTTAAGTATTCACGAATCATTTGGTGTAATGTCACTACGGTATCTTCGGGTTCACTTACTCCCAATATACGACAAATGGCATCTTCTGGATCTCCATCGCGTTCACACGCTACAATGTTGTAAATTTTATTCTCATCTAACATTTGGCCATTTACTTTAATCCAATTGATACGTTTGCCCATTTCATTGGCAGCGGTAAAATTCAATTGCATTCCAGCAAACCGCACCAACCATCCCCCAAAACGATTCGCAGGATTTTTGGCAAAAACATTTTCAATTTCTTTCTCCATCCATACAAGCAGTTTTTTGCCCGACACTTTGCCTTTCCTTGCGGTTGAGTTTACGGGTAACATGCTCCATAAATAATCATTGGTAATGTCTATGGGTTTATCTGCTGAGTCTACCAACAATGGCGGACAAAATCTAAATCCATTAGAAAGGGCAATGTCTGGCTTAAACTTCCACATCACCGCATCCGTTATAAAATTATCCATTGGATTCTCCAATACATAATACCTTACCAATGTACTCTTGGTTTTTCCGATAACCGTGTGAAGTTCTTTTTTGAAAGGTTCATACGTTTTTTCTACCAAATGCAACATTTCGGCATCTGCTTTGTATTTAGATGGATCTACATCAAGCAATTGATAAGATTGTTCTTTGATTTTGCCGTTTTCAACAACCACATCTAGTTTTCCTAAAAAAGAACCAAATGCTCCTGGTTCAACCACTTTGGTGTATTTAGTTTCAATGGGTTTTCTCACGCGTTCGTGGGTATCGGCACCCAAAATATAATCTACCCCTTCTACGAAAGGTTTGTTCCCCAAATCTACTTGTTGTGTCAAACCCATGTGGGTAACCAAAAAAACCATGGCGCAATTTTCATATTCACGTAAAAGTTTTACGTATTTCGCAACATTGGTTGATGGCTCAGTAAATTCTATCCCAAAACTATATGCCGGGGATTGACGCTTGGGCGTAAGCGGATCATTGTATCCAATAAATCCAAGTTTCACACCTGCTACCATTTTGGTCCAATATGGTGGGAAAATCATGTCTGTCGTTACATTATCCAGTGTTTTATGATACATGTTGGCACACACTTTGGCGGCATTATAACCACCTAAGTCCTTTAGCATATTGTCTTTGCCATAAACCACTTCCCAGTTTCCCGGCAACATTAAATCATACCCAATGTTATTGATTAACGGAATCAATGCACGACCTTCAGTTAATGCAGCAACGCCGCTGCCTTGAAAACAATCTCCTCCATCTACCATAATGGTATTTTCTGGATTTTCATTGCGGATGCTGTTTATCATGGTTTTGAGTGTGGCCATCCCCCCACGACGCTTGTAAATGGCTTTTCCATTTTCAAGAAAAAACTCATCGTGCTCCAGCAATTGGCCATGAATATCGGCAGTCTGTAAAATGGTGAAATGTTGGGCTTTCCCCGATTTTACCGCTTGTGAATTTGACATTTTATGTACATTCACGCCGCAGCCCTCTAAAGTACCCACAGCCATGGTGCCGAAGGCAAATCCCAATCCAGTTTTAGATGCCGTCTTTAAAAAATCCCTGCGGTTTGATTTTGATTCTCCTTCACCACAGCTTCCGCAACCACAGATTTTATCATGTATTTTTTCACCCATATTTTCCTTTTGTTTAAATGGTATTTTTACTTCAATTTATCGCCCACAATTTTCAAATCTAGGTTCTTGAAATTCGAATTCAGGTGATAATTGTCACACTGTCACTTTTGCTTTAGGTTCATTGATTTTATAAATATGTCTTGCATTCAAAGTGGTAACTTCGGCTACTTTATCAAGTGAAACAACCAGCGAATCTGCAATAAATTTGCCAATAATGGCCGTATAACTCGATTCATTTCGTTTGCCTCTAAATGGGGTAGGCGCCAAATACGGACTGTCTGTTTCTAACACAAGACGCTCTAAACCAAGCTCTTGAATTACAGATACTACTCCTGCCTTTTTAAAGGTGGACACCCCTCCAATTCCCAAATAAAAATCCAATTTAATGATCTCTTGTGCCAACTCTAAACTTTCGGTGAAACAATGAAAAACCCCAGTTAGTTTACCTTTATACGGCTTTAACAGTTCAATCACACGCTGCGTGGCATTTCGTGAATGAATAGAAACTCCCAAATTTTTCTCAATGGCCCACTCAATTTGTGTTAAAAACGCATCTTCCTGCCAATCTTGGGTTGTGACATCCCAAAACAAATCCATTCCAATCTCACCAATTCCGCAATAATCCCTACGCTGAAAATTATCATATAGCACGTTCAATGTTTCTTTATAATTGGCGTCCACCGAGCAAGGATGTAAGCCCATCATGGGTAAACAAATATCTGGATAGGCCTCGCACAAAACATGCATTTTATCTACACTTTCCAAATCTATATTGGGCAATAATATTTGGGAAACGCCCACATCTTTGCACCGTTGAATCACAGCTTCAATGTCTTCAAGAAACTCTTCTCCATACAAATGAGAATGGGTATCGATAATTTCTACCATGATAATTTTTCTTTATTTAAAAATGCCGCCACGCCACGTTGACAATCTTCGCTTTTACGGGCCTGCGCATTCATATTTGCAGCATAAATCAGTGCTTCTTCCCTATTATAAGGTAAGTTACGCAACATTTCTTTGGTCAACGCAACAGACTGTTCGCTCACTTGAACCAATAATTTTTGAGCAAAGGTTTCAATTTCAGAAACGATGTTCTCTTCACCAACCACATTGTAAACCAATCCATATTCTTTCGCTTGCTCTGCTGTGAAGATTTTACCGGTCAACAACCATTCTTTCATGGCATTCAGTCCTATTTTTTCACGTAAATAAACCATTACCAAGGCGGGTACAAATCCAATCTTTGCCTCGGTATAGCCAAAACTGGCTTCATTTGTAGCAAAACAAAAATCCACCAAAGTTGCCAATCCACAGCCACCAGCCAAAGCTGGACCTTCAACTTGAGAAATGGTTATTTTGGGGGATGTATAAATTGCCTCAAACAACGTTTTTAATTTCATTGAATCGGCTACATTTTCTTCATCGGTAAATTTGCTCATTTCTTGCAAATAAGCCAAATCGGCACCAGCAGAAAACGGTTTATCCGACGATTTCAATACAATTATTTTAACTGCGGAGTCTACATTTAACCGATTGAAAGCATCCAATAAAGCCGCCACCAACTGGGGACTCAGTGCATTGCGTTTTTCGGGTCTTGTAAGGGTAATGTATCCTATTCTTTCTTGAATTTTAATATCAACCAAAGTCATCCTTACAAAGATAGCTATTTCCGCATTACTGTTATTTTAAGACTGTCTTTATCTAAGGTCTGTGAAATTCTTTTCCATTTATCCAATTCCATTTTTTTAGGGGGGATGCTTAATTCTACCTCCAAGATATTCTTTGTTAAGGAAATTCCATGTGCCCTTTTAACCACATTTTCCAGTCGTTTGGAGGCAGGCCAATATCTGTTGCACACCAAGTATAAAGCCATCAGAATAAACATCCCCCAAGAAATAAAACTTCGCTTGTGTGAAACCCAATAAATTCCGAGAATTACAAATGTGGCAAAAAAAGCAGCATCTAAAAAATCTACGGAATATGCAAATAAAAATGAGCTGGGAAGTTTCAAAATTTGCAAAATACACCATTCAATCCATCCATTTACCATATTGATCAAGTAACCCAAAAGAGTGGCCAACTCCTTTATTCCAGTACAAAACATCAGTACAATTAGCAAATACATAAACAATGAAAACAAAGGCACTAAAATCAAGTTTCCCAATAAAAACCATATTGGAAATTGATGAAAATGAATGAGGATTAGGGGTAAAGTGGTAAATGAACAGGCCAATGTTACCAAAACCGAATCATAAAAATACCCCAAAAATTTTGATGTAAACGGATTCCATTTTTCTGCAATTGGAATGATAAATCCGATGCCAACCATTGCCGCATAAGACAACTGAAAGCCAATATCATAAACAGAACTTGGATTCCACCACAATTGCAATGTTGCCAATAAACAAATTAAATCTGCCACCCTAACAGGTCTCTTTACAATATATCTCCCTACTAGATTAATCGAAATGAACAAGGCGGCCCTAAATACAGGTGGCGACATTCCCGTAAAAAAAGCATACAACCAAAACAAAGGAATCAAAAACAACCGCATCCATTCCTTGTCCGGTGAACTTCTGGTTAAGTGCCGCAAACAAAAAACCAAAATGCCATATATCAAAGCCATGTGCATTCCCGAAACGGATAAAATATGCATGGTGCCTGAAACTTGGAAACCTTGCATCATGGTTTCTGAAATTTGTCCTTTGTCGCCCCATATAACTCCTTTGTACAATTCAAAAGCGGGTGCCGCTAAAAAAGGCCGAACCGCCGAATTGATGTTGTGTTTGATTTGTTCCATGCGGCGATCCATGGAGTATTCCTGTTTCTGAACCCATAAAATTTGTGCATTTTTGATTTTTGATTTTCCCAAAATATGCCTGGACTCATAAAATGATTCAAAATCAAAATCCCATGGGGAAATGGGAGGCGCCGGTTTCGACAAAACAGGGTTATTGATGATTGCCAAATCGCCCACACTTAAAGCAGACCCGACCGTTGAAATCGAAATCTGTGCCATGGCATTTTTTAAGCTTCTGGCAGTATCACGGCGAATTACCCCTAAAATCTCAACTTCAAAACGGGTTGTTGCTGAGTCTTTTGAAATGGTTCTTACAACTTTAATCCACCATGCATTGGTATTTCGCACATCAGATTGTAGATCTAACCACTGCGATTTTTGTCTGAGTTGAAGCTGATTTGCCAATCCCCCAAAAGCAATCCACACAAGGGCCAAACGCCAATTAAATTGGTATAATAACAGAAAAATTGAACAAATTATTGCACTAATTAACCACCATTTAAAAGTGACATTAACGCCAATCAAAGTGGCTATGAGTACGAGAAAAAAGGCGTAAGTTGAGATGTAGTTTTTCATGGGCAAAACCCATGAAAAAGATTAAAGCATTTTACGAATGCTGCGTTTCAGATCCATGGCAGATTCATCTTTTCTGCGCCATTGACCTTCTTCATACCAGCGATCGAATACAGCTTCTTG
>CAMAQS010000045.1 GCA_945860565.1 Chitinophaga pinensis
GGATGTTTAACGGACCAACGGGCATAGAGGTAATGATTCCACGAATCTTGTCCTCCGGCAGGATTTTCGGCTCGAATGGCAATCCATAGGTACACCAATCCCACGAAAAACAAAGCGAATAAAGCGGCGCTACTGTTTCTTTTTACGCGGAAAAATGGAGATCCCATGGGGCGAAAATACAGAAAAGCCCCGCAATATTTGCGGGGCTTTCAATTAAAATTAACTTTTTGAAAATAATTTTAGTATGTACTCTTAACAAGCATCATATCGTTGATGCGTTTTTCGGCATGTTTAATGGCCGCAATTTGATTGTTTACATTTAAAGTATCGGCCATTTTGTTAATATCTAAAATAGTGTTGTAGATATTTTCTGTTTGACTCATGGCAATTTCACGAACATAACCATTGTATTCGCTGTAAACATTTATCAATCCACCTGAGTTAATCACGAAGTCTGGTGCGTAAACAATGCCCATAGACTTGATTAAATCTCCGTGAATGACTTCATCTTCCAATTGATTGTTGGCAGCACCAGCAATAATTTGACACTTCAACTTTGGAATGGTGGTTTCGTTTAGAATCCCTCCCAAAGCACAAGGTGCAAAAATATCTACTTCTAGAGACAACATATCTTCGGAAGAAACTGGAATTGCTCCAAACTTATCGGATGCGGCTTTTAGTGTATTTTCGTTGATATCGGCGATATACAATCTAACCCCTTCTTCGTGTAAATACTCTAACAAATGCCATCCAACTTTACCAATGCCCATAACAGCAGCACTTTTTCCTGAAAGGCTATCGCTACCATACGCTTTTTTAGCAGAAGCTTTGATACCCATGTAAGTACCATAAGCTGTAACTGGTGAAGGATCACCGCCACCGCCCATGATTTCTGGTAAACCAACAACGTGTTCGGTTTCCATGTTTACATATTCCATGTCTTTGGTGGTGGTTCCAACATCTTCAGCTGTGATGTATTTACCGTTAAGATTGTTTACAAAACGGCCAAATTTACGCATCAATGCTTCGCTCTTTTGAGTGGTAGGATCGCCAATGATAACGGCTTTTGCTCCACCTAAATTCAAACCAGCAACTGAGGCTTTATAGGTCATTCCACGCGACAATCGCAAGGCATCTTTAATCGCGTCTTTTTCGCTTTTATAATACCACATTCTGGTACCACCTAATCCAGGCCCAAGTACTGTATTGTGAATGGCAATGATGGCTTTTAAGCCAGTGGCATTGTCTTGACAAAATACGATTTGTTCGTGATTAGTGGTTTCCAATCCCGCAAACAGATCAAACGCTGTTGCAGGCTTTGTTTCGAATTGAATTTCTGCCATTGAATTAAAATGCAAAGATAAATCTTTTTTTTCGAAAAAGCGCGTATTTACAAGTGTTACAATGACACTTACACAAGTACTGGCAAAGAACGCGGTGCTAAATTCTTACATTTTTCGGCAATTGCTTTGATGTGATCTGGCGTTGTTCCGCAGCATCCACCCACCATATTTATCCAACCATTGGCGCACCAATCGGCGATTACAGCCGACATGTGTTCTGGTGTATCGTCGTATTCTCCAAATTCATTTGGCAATCCAGCATTCGGATAACAACTAATATAAACAGTCGAAACATTTGACAATTCTTCCACATATTGTCGCATTTGGTCTGCTCCCAACGCACAATTTAATCCAACACTCAATAAATTGCCATGTGCAATACTGTTCCAGAATGCTTCTGTGGTTTGTCCACTCAATGTGCGTCCTGAATTGTCCGTAATTGTGCCACTTACCATCAAAGGAATATTTAAATTGTGTTCATCGCGGATGGTATTAATTGCAAACAAAGCTGCTTTGCAGTTCAACGTATCAAAAACTGTTTCTACCAACAAAATGTCCACACCCGCATTGATTAACGCCCAGGTTTGCTCCGAATAACATTCTACCAATTGGTCAAAATTTACACCGCGATAACCGGGATCGTTGACATCGGGACTTAAACTGGCCGTTTTATTTGTAGGACCAATGGCACCGGCAATAAAAATTTGTCGTGGGTGGTTCTTTTGATATTCATCTCTGGCCAATTTTGCCAATTCTACAGCGGCAGTGTTGAGTTCAACCACTAAATTCTCCATGTGGTAATCGCCCATTGAGATTCGGTTTGCATTGAACGTATTGGTTTCAATAATATCTGCACCAGCATTTATGAAAGCATAATGTATGTCTTTTATAATTTGTGGTTGCGTGATCACAAGCAAATCGTTGTTTCCCTTTAAAGAATGCGCATAATCGGCAAAACGAGATCCGCGGTAATCTTCTTCCGAAAGTTTATGCTTTTGAATCATTGTGCCCATTGCGCCATCTATAATTAGGATGCGCTCATGCATTAATTGTTCTATTTGTTGGTTCATTTTTTTGATATGGTTTTTAAAAATCCGAAGGCGTTTTCGAATAAAAAATTGAGTGTTTCTGGGGCATTCATGTTCACATTGACCTCCGTTTTTCCAGAAATACTCGCAACTTCTTGCAGCATTTGTTTTTTATTTTCGGGGGATGTTGTGACGTTTTCTAAAGCAAAAGGGTCCGATTGTAAAAAATTGGCGCCTATAAACTTTTGTTTTGGGGGATTTTGGGCATTATAAAATATAAAATGGGCATTGTTATTGTACAAATTTTGCAACTCTTTATTGGCAATGAGTCCATCTGTTTTACCAGAGAACACTTCAGCCAAAAGGGCTTCTACCTTCTCAACTGGAGCGTTGGTTGATTTTATTTTCATAAAAACCACGGCTTTAAATTTATAAGCGATATAAATAGATGTGTCGCGAATTTGAATGTAATTGTATTTTTCTTTGCGAATTTGATTGTGTGTAAAACCGCGTTTTGCTAAGGAGTCGAGAAATGAAGAAAAACGGCTTTCAGAAGTAAGAGAAAGGGCTAAAAACTGGGCATCGGGATTCTCGAAATAAATTAGATCCGAATACAAAGCAATTCCAGGCTGAGCAGCTTCGGTGCAAAAATCAAAATAAGGAGATTTCGCAAACCAAGTGGTAATGCTATCTAAAAAAGCGGGTGATTTGCCTTTATAGTTGTCACGAATTTTACGAGTTTGAAATTGAGCAAATTTAGAGACGTTTGCTGGCACGATAACGGGCAGACTACTTCTAGATTTAAAATTAAAATAAAGGTAAACGCCAACAGAGATAGATGTTAGTGCCACAATGGCGCTCATACCAATGGCAATTCTACGAAACCCTTTATCTACCATATTGCAAATTTAATACAAAGAGGCGACCAAAGGCCGCCTCTTCAAAAATTTTATAGCTTAAAATTAGTTTGCAGTTTTTTCTTCTGCAGATGCTTTATCGCATTTCTTGTCACCGCCTTTGCAGCAAGCTTTTTTACCAGCATCTTTAGTAGCAGTTTTGTTTTTGCAGCAATCTTTTGCTTCACCAGATTTGTGGTCTTTAGAGCAAGAAGCTTTTTCTCCGGTTGCAGCATGTTTGCTGTGGTCGCAAGTAGACGCTTCAGCACCTTCTTTTTTTGCTTTGCAGCAAGCTTTTTTACCGTCACCTTGGCCTGTACACTCTTTCTTCACTGCTGTTTCTTCTTGAGCTACAGCTACCTCAGGGTTTGAAGCTTGTTGAGCGTAAGAAGCAGTTGCAAAACCTATGGTTAAACCTAAAAATACCAATAATTTTTTCATAATTTCAATTTTTATATATACAAATATACGCATTCAAAGGGTCAATTCAAATAGGCAATGATGGTTTCGCCACCAACAGTCTTTTGATTGAGTGTAACATTCACTTTGCTTTCAAGGGGGAGGTAAATGTCTACCCTTGAGCCAAATTTAATAAAACCAAATTCCTTGCCATTTACCGCATGATCACCAACCTTTGCATAACACACAATTCGTTTGGCCAAAGCACCGGCAATTTGCCGAAATAGTACAGTGCCAAATTGAGTGGCGACAGCAACTGTTGTGCGTTCATTTTCGGTCGAGCTTTTTGGGTGCCAAGCTACTAAATACTTGCCCGGATGGTATTTTTGATACACCACTTTACCGGTAACAGGATAACGGTTTACATGTACATTAACCGGAGACATAAAAATGCTTATTTGGCGGCATTTTCCTTTAATAAACTCGGTTTCTTCTACATCTTCTATCACCACTACTTTACCATCGGCAGGCGCAATAACGTATTCCTCTTGTATTGGAGTATTGCGCGAAGGGTGCCTAAAAAACTGCACCACAGTAATAAATAATAACAAAGAAATGACAAAAACAGCTTGGGTATACCAAGCTGTTTCGAAGAAATATTGCAGGGGAATATTAACAACTAATAAACCTAGCAACGTAAAAAATATGATTTGAAATCCTTCTTTATGTATCCTCATGTATTAAATTAGAATGATCCTCTCAATTTTAATGTTGTAGCCACTTTGTCTAATGCAACAACATAGGCAGCTAAACGCATGTTTACTTTGTGTTTTTCAGAAGTGTTGTAAATGGTATCAAAAGCGGCTTTCATTACGCGATCTGCTCTTCTATTTACACGTTCTTCTGTCCAATAGTATCCCAAACGGTTTTGTACCCATTCAAAATAGGATACTGTTACACCACCGGCATTGGCCAAAATATCGGGAACTACCAAAATCCCCTTTGCATCTAAAATTGCATCAGCGTCAGCAGTTGTTGGACCATTGGCACCTTCAACAATCAATTTTGCTCTAATTTTATGTGCATTTTCAGGGGTAATTTGATCTTCCATTGCAGCAGGGACTAAAACGGTGCATTCTAGTTCCAACAATTCACCATTGCTGATGTTTTTTGCATTCGGGAAACCTTCTAACGTTCTATTTTCAGATTTGGCAACGAAATCAATGGCAGCGTTAACGTCAATTCCATCTTCGTTGTAATATCCACCAGAAATATCAGAAATGGCGATGATTTTAACACCCATTTGGCTAATCAATTTGGCAGAAATACTTCCAACGTTTCCAAAACCTTGAACCACACAAGTTGCTCCATTTGGTTTAATGCCCATTTTTGCCAAAGCACTGCGGGTACTAACCATTACGCCTCTACCTGTTGCTTCAACACGACCCAAGCTACCACCCAAAACAATGGGTTTACCAGTAACCACAGCCCAAGCATTTTTACCATTTATTTTGCTGTATTCGTCTACAATCCAAGCCATTTCTTGCTGACCTGTGCCCATATCTGGTGCTGGAATGTCTGTTTCAGGACCAAACACATCTTTCATGGCACGTGTATACGCACGTGTTAAACGCTCCAATTCGCCTTTGCTCATGGCGCGGGGATTGCATTTAATACCACCTTTTGCTCCACCGTAAGGAATATTCACAATGGCACATTTCCATGTCATCCAAGCAGCCAAAGCTTTCACTTCGTCTAAATTAACATCCATGCTGTAACGAATACCCCCTTTAGAAGGACCTAAATGGTGACTATGCACCACACGATAACCTTCAAAAACTTGTATTGTACCGTCATCCATTGTTACTGGAATGTTAGCCATTACCACTTTATCTGGAACTCTTAAAACGTTTGCAAATTGCACGTCTAAGCCCAAAACCTCTACGGCCGCATCGAAACGGCGATTCATACTTTCCAGTGGATTGTACACGGGAGTTCCACTATTCATTGAAGCTGTCATATCAAATATTTTTCTTGATAAATTGAGGCAAATTTAGAACAATGATGCATCCGAAAAAAAGAAATTTTATCAAGAAATGATTTAAGTGTACAAAAACCCACTATCCACGACTAGTTTGAAAAAATAACTTTACCATTACCAATAGGTTATTAAAAGATTTTATAGCCTTTCCAAATTGCAAATTCAAACGTAAAAAATTCAAAATCAACACAAATGAAAACGCAATATTCAAGGCAATTATCAACGATTCTTCCACTGAAAAGTAAAATTTGAACCCATAAAACACGAAAATAAATCCCCCCAAAGCCAAAAAATGATTTTTAAATAACGCAAAAAAATCATTCCTGGCATGCAATAAATGTCCCAAAGGTGCCGAAATAGCCAAACACAATATACCCGGAAAAAGTCCCAAAACATATCCTTTCAGATCAACGAAATCATCACCAAAAACGCCCGTAAATAAAACATTGGGCAACAAAGCAAAACACAACAGCATCACCATTGTTCCAGCCATAGAATAACCCATATAACGGTAAACCCATTTGTCCTGAACAAATTTGCGGTTGTCTAACAATGCTTTAGAGTGTATCACCATGCCAAAACTGTTTCCAAACAACCAAAAAACATCTGCAATTAACAATGCATTTGCAAAAACCCCTGTCAGTGCATTTCCGCTATACATGGCTGCAAGAACCAAAGGCAACTTGTAAATAAAAAACAACATCACATGTCCCAATTGAGCCATAAATCCCTCTCCTATTAATCCACCGATTTTAGGAATATTTTTCGCAGATTTCGCCACAAAAACCCCAGATTGAATCATTTTAAACACCGTAAATAGACTCCAAAGAAATCCAGCCGCCGCTAGTCCAAACAAAATGAGTCTTACGTTAAATTCAATTCCTTTAAATCCCAACCAACATCCCACAAAAAACAAACACAACAACAGCACTTTTAATCCTTCGTATACCAAGGCCAAAACATTTCTGTAAACAACCCTTCCTACACTCTGATAGAAGTTTCCCACAATGTTTTGCCAACTTAAACTAAGGCCAATAATTGCCAATCCCACAATTTCCCTCCACCATGTTGGCCATATTAAAATTGCGGCAATTGTTGCAGTACAAAGTATCATAGCGGTAATCTTTAAAAGAAGAAAAAAGACCTCACGAAATCCGTATTTCACAAACCAATTCGCCATAACGGAGCCGGTAACAACTTCATTGACCATTAGCACAATTTGCAAATACAGCAACAGCAAACTCAATACTCCACGTCCCTCCGCACCCAACATCCTTGAGTAAATGACAACCGCTAAAAAAGAAAGCGCTGCTTTAAAAAATTGCAGTGCGTATGACTTTAGTGGACTGTCTTTAGGCATTCGATTGTTCTTTTAAAAACATTCCCAACGAAGCCAATCGGAAAAATATTCTTAAATCCGCCAACTTAAGTTGATCAAGCTGACTCACCATTTTTTCGCGATACGCTCTATGAACAAACGGATCCAATTGCGTATTCATTACCGCATCAAACCAAGACGCGCCAAACTTTTTGGTAAGCCATTCCTCCGGCACTGAGAATCCCTTTTTATCGGTTCTACGGTAGAGCTCATGCGGAATAAAATCTTTGAATGCATTACGCAACATCCCTTTGGGATAGCCATTTTGCGATAATTCCGTCAACGTATATTTCCCTAAAAAGTAGTTGGGTAATAACAAATCGTCGGCAAACGGATTCCGGCTTTCGAGTTGATAGGCCATGCCGTTGCGGTCCTCCCAAGCCAACATTTGTTGCAAGCGACCATAGTATTTAGGATCTATGAGTGGTCCGTAATAATCGGCCATCATTTCGTCTTGTACTTCGTTGAAATAGGGATTAATTTCGATGGTATTGGCCCTTATAATCTCTTTTGAAAAGGCCTTTTTCCAAACGGCCACTTCCAATCGGTGTTTTATATTCTGCGATAATTTTGCGCGAATTCTGCGCTTCATAGAATATACTTGGGCCGTTTGATATGGAATGGGCCAGTTGTCTTTGAAAACGGACAATGTTTTTTTCTCATTTACCAGCGCTTGTATGAAATAATCTGGATATCCGCCAAAAATTTCGTCGGCACCCTGCCCGTTAAAAATCACGGTTATGCCTTCTTGCCTCACCCTTTCGCACAGTGCAAAATGTGCAATATTGTTCCACGCCACCGGCGCACGGTGTGTATGATGAATTATTTTTTCTAAATCACCCGCTTGAAAATCTTCAACCTGTATTTTGTGGAACGTTCCGCCCACTTTATGATGCACCAACTGCTGCCAGCTGGACTCATCGCCGGCCAATCCGTTAGAACTCACGCCAAATAAATGCAAGGGGGCGGCATCCCCCAAAAGCCAACGCGCTATACCTACAATGATGGCGCTGTCAATTCCTCCGCTAACCGCAAAACCCATCGGGACGTCAGAACGCAGCCTTTTACGCATGGATTCCAACAATAATTCGCGCAAATCGCGTGAATTTTGCAATCGTTGCAATGTAGGCGTGAACCATTTTCGCACAATTAAACTCCGTAAATTCGGTATCCATTTAATCCAATGACCGGGTAAAATTGATTGTATCGATTTGTTCCACGGCACTGCATCCGACATGCCAAAACGCACATGCAAATAAAGTGCTTGTTTGTTGGTGGTGTTTTCGCCCAAATATTGCTTTAACACGTGCTCTTCACTGGCAAAAGCAAAACCGTCGTTGTTCACCACATAATATACAGGTTTTACGCCTGTTCTATCGCGGGCTACCGTAAACGTATTCTCATGGCTGTCGTAGACGCAAAAAGCAAAAAATCCGTCCAGCAAGGGCAAACAGCGGTCTTCCATCTTTGCCCAAAGTGCTAAAAGCACCTCGGTGTCAGTATCGGTTACCGTTACCAAGCGGTATTGCTTTTTTAACTCAATGTAATTAAAAATTTCGCCGTTGAAAGTAATCCAATAACGACCGCTTTCGTCGCACATCGGCTGATGTCCGCGCTCCCCCAAACCAATGATGGTCAAACGCCGGTGCAGCAAAAATCCGTTGATTTCGGAATTCAAATTCTCCTCTACCGTTTGGTTTGGTATGTAATCCAATCTTTCGCGGTATTCCATGCCCGACACATTTACAGGAATGGGCAGCGCATTTCTGCGCACCAACAATACACCCTGATCGTTGTAACCACGATGCGAAATGGCAGAATTAAACTGCGCAATGTGGATGTCCCAAAAATGAGATTCCTTTACTGCTGCTGTTGATATTCCGGCTATTCCGCACATGTTTGATTGTATGAATTTAACAGTGAATGTATGGCAAATTCGGGACTGTAACAACCCAAGGCATGCAATTGTATGGTTTTATGCGAAAATTGCGAATAATTTAAGCACAATTGGCGCATCGCTTGCTCTAAATCGGCAATTTGCTGGTTTTTCTCACTTTTATATGGCAATATAATCCCCTGCTCTTCATTCACCATTTCGGTAATGCTACCCACATCGGAGCTGATTACAGGCATGCCAAACGCCTGCGCTTCCGAAATTACACAGGGTGCATTTTCAGACGATGAATACATCACCAAAGCCTTGCACTGCTGGTAAATGGGCACCAACTCCGGCATGGTACGCGGCGGAAAATAAACAATTCCTTGGTTTGCAGGAAAGTCCGGCGACTGCGCTCCTCCAAGAAGCCACAACTCGATGTTTGGGATTTCTTTTTTGAGGGATAAAAACGCGTCTATGATTTGTGGGACATTCTTGCGTGGTTCAAAATTGGAAACATGCAAAAACCGAAAAGGCGATTGGTCCGAAAATTCTTGAATGGGTAAACCCACAAAAACGGGATCCAACACATTCGGAAAATGCAAAAACGGCCTTGAAATAGCGTAATTCTGCTCCATGGCGCGGTACATGGATTGAGAAATACTGGCTACCCAGTCGGTATTTTTCCATACTTTTTTGAATGTCCACCTAAACCACAGATTTCTTTTTGAGTACCTGTCGTTTACAGACTCATTAAAAATAGCCCAATGCTCTGTGAGGTAAAGGGAGTAACGAAAGATAGGTTTCAAGCAAACCGCAACAATACCCACTTTATCGGCGGCATGTATGTGTACTATTTTGGGGGATATTTTTCGCAGTATTCGCAACGAAAACACCAACACCATACCATAATACATGAGCCAATTCAAGGGTTTCAAAAACTTCATTGAAAACTGCGGAATGGCCTTAAACTCTATCTGAAATGTATAGGCAATATCTAGAGCCTTTGGCTTGGGTGAGCCAATAAGGTAAGGAGCAAAATGCACTACGGTAACGGGAAACTGCGCTCCCACCGCTTGGGCATGCCTATGAATAAAATTCCCAGCCAATGAATTTTCAGTTGATGGAAACCAACCACAGAACCACACGGCATTGTTTTTAGGCATTCTTACAAAGATAGGGTCAAATTATTTATTGGGTATGTGGAATTTTAGACTTGGACTTAAACTCAGACGATGTTTTAAAATTTAGAACTTCGTTCAATTGAGTGGATTTGCAGGTTCAATCGCTATAAACAAAAAAGAGGTTGTTAAAAACAACCTCTTGGTGGGGCGGACGACCGGGATCGAACCGGCGACCTCTAGATCCACAAACTAGCGCTCTAACCGACTGAGCTACGACCGCCATATTTAGGGGTGCAAAGATAAAGAATTCTTCTTCTTATTTCAATGCGAAAAATGCAAAATTTAAAAAAGAAAATTTATGCTTCGTTAAAACCAATGTATTTTAAGAACTCATTCCGCGTTTCGGCGTTGTTGAATTTCCCGTGGTAACTCGCTGTAACTGTTGAGCTGGTAATGTCTTTGATGCCTCTGCTGGCCACACACATGTGCTTGGCGTCCATGATTACCGCTACATCGTCCGTTTTCAATACCGACTTCAATTCTTCCGCAATTTGGATGGTTAAACGCTCTTGCACTTGAGGTCTTTTCGAGTAATATTCAACCATTCTGTTGAGCTTGGACAACCCAATTACTTGTCCGCTAGAAATGTATGCCACGTGCGCTTTTCCGTAAATTGGCACAAAATGGTGTTCGCAGGTACTGTAAAAGTTGATGTCTTTCTCTACCAACATTTCACGGTATTGAAAACTATTTTCGAACAAGGTTGCAACGGGTTTGTTTTTTGGATCCAATCCTTTAAACTGCTCGTTTACAAACATTTTTGCCACGCGCTGCGGTGTTCCTTTTAGGCTTTCGTCGGATAAATCCAAGCCCAAAACATGCATTATTTCTTTAAAATGTTTTGCAATAAGTTCAATTTTTAGTTGATCGTCCATTTCGAAAGCATCCACTCTTAAGGGAGTATCTTTTGCACTTCCTACATGTGAATCGCCCATTTCTTCCCAAGAGGAAAGCAATTTATTTATTTTATTATCCATTAAATTCTACAAAATTTCGGGGGGTTTCATATAATCTGACACTCAATTCAAATTTCGTGTCCAGACGGTTTCTTAATTTATTCCAAATAACCCAGGCAATGTTTTCTGCTGTTGGGTTTAGTTCTGCAAATTCGGGCACATCCAAGTTCAGATTTTTGTGGTCAAATGCTTCCACCACCTCTTCTTCGATGTACAATTTCAACGTTTTCATGTCTATCAAATACCCAGTCACCTCATCCACAGCACCAGTTACTTTTACTTGCAAATCATAATTGTGTCCGTGGAAATGAGGATTGTTGCACAATCCGAAATAGTCCTTGTTTTGCTCTTCGCTCCATTGGGGAACGTTCAGCCGGTGTGCTGAATTAAAATGAGCGGTACGATATACTGAAATGATTCTTGCCAAAATAGTTGTTGCTAAAATAACCAAATCCAACGCAAATTGTTTAGTGGTTGGATGATTTATTTAAACAAAATTAAAGGGATAATTTGGTCCGATTCAAATATTTCGATAAAAACAGGGATATCGACTGACTGAATTATCTTATTTTTGACCTGTGAATACGCGAAATACAGGCTTAGTCCTCTCTATTCTTCTTTTGTTTTTTGGGGGATGTACATCGAACTCCAATGAAACAGACAAATCAGACAGCACCGCGGTTGCTAAAACCGATGAAAATTCTGTGCCGGTAGAACATTTCAAAGACCAAGCTTATTACGATTCGTTTACGCGCGACAGTTTAAAAATGCGCGAAAAAATACAAATTGCTGCCAATGCATTTACCCAAAGTTTCATGCGCAACGATTATAAAACCTACGCCAGCTTTTTGCATCCCGCCATCATTCAAATGAACGGAGGAATGGAGATTATGATTCAAAAATTGAGCACCATCATGCCCATGGATTCTACCAAATTCACGCGCATTTTAACGGGTCCCATCCAAAATATTCATCCTGCATTGGCCGATGCGGGAAGCGTAACCGGATGGTACGCATTGATGCCGGTAAGACGCTGGCTGCCCAACACCGACAAAAGCAAATTCCAGCTGCAGTGGCTGGCAGTGCAAGCCCTAGACAACGGCAAACGCATCTATTTCATCGACATTACACAAGCCCCATTGGAAAAGGTCTACCAACTCATGCCCGATCTGCGCGTTGTGTTGGGCAATGCTACAAACACGAAAGAGATTGCTCCTCCGAGAGATTGAGGGATATACATTATTTTAGGGAAATATTCTGCGCGAAAAGTGCAAATGTGAAGGGGTAGTTTTGCGGAAGTGAGAGGAATGGACGGAATATACAAAACTGCCAATGCCAGAAATCAAAGAATTGTGTCTTCCTTTATTTAAATATTCTCTTGTCAAATGGAAATTTCTCAATATTTGTGATCGTTATTTTTGAAAAATCTATATGATTAGAATTGATAAGTACATTAAAATCTCCTTGTGTAACAACAGAGGGTATGATTAGCACGCAATATTCATTTTCTGACACAAAATCTCTCCCAATGTCTTGATTAGAAGCAGGGTGTGGAAACTCTTGCCAATTAATTTGCAAATCTACTTCAGTTATACGCTTAATTTTGATATCGTCTGGAATGTCAATTATTAACATCATGAAATCTTCTGGCATTGTAGCCAAGGTAAGATGAACTGCAATCTCTGCCATTGCTAGAGATCTATTTTGAGCAGTATAAATCAACTCGACACCCACTGGGTTCCATCTTGCCCCATACTTAGCAGCCCCTTTTCCTGATAACGTTTTTGCATGCTTTTCTCTTGCAAGTCTATATACTTTCATTTAGACGAAAATTCCGTAATCAATGCGATGGAGTTCACCAATAACCATTTCCTTACCATAAGAGTCTTTTAGTAATTCAATTGGTTTCAGATTTCCCAAAGCATAACTCGGAGTATTAAGCCACAGTTTGAGTTTCTCCATATCGCCAAAAACAACTAATCCAACTTTTGTCACTTCGGCCATTTCAATTATTTTTTCGGAGTGAATTGGTTTAAAGTGGTGCTCAGAAGAAGCCTTGTATCGTTGCAGTGATTTGGTGGATATATCGAGAAAATTCGCCCAATCATATTCTGAAAAAGGAGTATAGTGCTGAATTAAGTCAAACAAAGCATATGGAATTCCGGCTCTGATAGCAGAAATGATAAGCATTTTATCTTCCAAGAATTTCTCATACGTAATCTGTTTATTACCAGAGTTAATGTTACTTGTTTTGAAAAAAGCTGATAATTCCTTATCCAGTTTTCCCTCAATTTTTTTTATGCTAGTCTCCATAACCCTAAACGTTTGAACATTTGTCCACAAATATAAGACAATTGTCCATTTTAAACAAATCAACTATGGATACTGGATCTTGTTTCATACATAAATTATGTAATAATTTTTTTGACTCCAAAGGTTATTGCAAAAAATACATTTGGAATTGCGGTTGATTTATCCCTCAAAAGACAACTGGCCTATTTCAAAAAAACATCCCATCCCACAAAAAAACCAAAGCTGATAGCGAATAGCAGCCAATTTTTGTATGTCCTGCACCGTATTATGGCAATGTTTTGTTGGGCGATGCCTTTCCTTTGGTATTATGTTAATCTTTGTCTTTTCAATTGCCTAAACGTGATGCCTTTTTCAACAGCGATTACAAGTACAATTCCAGCGGTATAAGCAATCATGTCAATCCATTCAAAGTCTGTCCCCATAAGCACTCTGGCAATATTTGATTTTTCAAGTCCCACAATTTCTATAAACTTAAAATATTGTAAAGTCTCAACCATGTATGAAAAAATTAGCACAGAAATGGATGTGGTTATGACAGGAAAATTGAAAAATGTCTTGACAAAACAATATATTAGAATTACTACCAAAAGGTCTCCAATGTAAGGTCTAACAATTTGGTCATGCACGTACAGCGCAATAATAATTTCAACAATGAAAATAGTTATTGTCAAGGCGAAATAAACGAGGTTAAATTTGAAGTAGTCTCTCAATTTCATATAGTTGTGTTAGGTAGCGACCAACTCGATTATATACGAAATTAGTAAAAATACACATGGAAAATGCTTGGAATTTAAACATCTAGGAATAAAACACTTGAACCTATTGCACATTTCTAATTAGTGATTGACTAAAACTCTCCCACTTTTTTTTCTAAAAGGCTTTTACAACGAAAATCATTTTTTCATGGTATGTCACAATAAATTTCTCGTGTAGAAATAAATAATTTTTCAAATTCTTTAATGGCTTTTTGATTGTCGAAATACTCAACATAATCGATGGCACAATTCCACCAACCAAAAGTTAACAGTTCAATTTTTCCATATAGAAATTTATTTTCCGAATTTCTTTGTTCATGGTATTTTGACCAAATATTCTCTGGATTTCCATTTTTCTCAGATTGAATTTTTGTTAAATGTTCCCAAGCAGACAGCAAACTGTCTCCTCCATTGATTAGTGCATTCGAGTAATAAGTCAAGCAGGGGTCATTCGGTTTAAATTGTTTGAGTACTTCAATTTCATCTGTCAGAAAAGCATTATACGTAATCAATGACAGTTTGTAAAGCTGCTCGATTTCATTCAAATGTTCATTTCGAAATCCTTCCCAAACTTTATTGTCCGGTATTTGAAGGTTTAAGAGTTTATGCTTTTTTTCTATATACTCATTCTTCAAAGTGTCCATATTTAGACGTTGGAGGCCTTCTGATCCGTGTACGGATGGTGTATTTTGAATTCTAAATTCGTCCCAATAAACCAAGGAATAAGCAGATTTTATTTGTTGTCGTGTAGTTTTTGTGGAGTCAAATAGGCTTTCATACTCGCACGTTTCGTCAGACCAATTAAAAGTAGCTGTCTGCGCTTTTACAATAAAAGGCAGTAATAGAAAAATCAATGTTGCAAATGTCTTCATATTGTTGCCAGTAAATTTATTCTTTACGAATATACCTGTGTGTCTTGCCAATGACAAATATTGACTAAAACCATTTAAAACCTGATGGTGGGATAATTGCAAAAAAAAATAGAATTTCAATTGATTAACAGAAACGATAAATGTGGAGCAACTTTGATTAAGGGCGAAGTACACATCCCCCAAAAAGGGCGATTCGATCCCGATAGCTATCGGGACGCTCAATGTCTTATCATTAAACAAAAAACAATCCCCAAAAGGGCGTTTCGACTCCGCTCAACGACCTTTTGGGAAGATCAACGACCTTTTGGAGATCTCAATGGCCTTTTGGGGAGATTATGCAACAAAAAAAAAGGGCGTTTCGATCCCGATAGCTAACGGGACGCTCTATGTCTTATCATTAAACGATACACATCCCTCAAAAAACCAAAAAAAAAGCATGGCTCTTTTAGTTAGCCATGCTTTTTTGGGTTGTTAAAAATCTATTATTTAGCGGCGGCTTTGGCGTGATCTTCTAAAAAGGTAGCTAGGCCAGAATCGGTTAATGGGTGTTTCAATAAACCTAAAATTGCAGAAAGTGGACAAGTAACAACGTCGGCACCGAATTGAGCAGATTTTACAATGTGCAACGGATTGCGCACGCTCGCTGCCAAGATTTGCGTTTCGTAGCCTTGAACGGCGTAAATTTCAGCAATTTGTTTGATTAACTCCATGCCGTCGAAATTGATATCGTCTAAACGTCCAATGAAAGGCGAAAGGTAAGTTGCACCAGCTTTTGCTGCTAAAATGGCTTGACCTGCACTAAAAACCAAGGTACAATTGGTGCGAATTCCGCGGTTTGTGAAATATGAAATGGCTTTGATACCGTCTTTAATGATAGGCACTTTTACCACGATGTTTTCATGTAAAGCCGCCAATTGTTCACCTTCGGCAATCATTCCTTCAAAATCGGTAGAGATCACTTCCGCACTTACATCTCCGTCTACTATTTCGCAAATGGCTTTGTAGTGTTGCATTACTGCATCGTGTCCTACTATGCCTTCTTTTGCCATAAGGGATGGATTGGTGGTAACCCCGTCAAGGATCCCTAAATCGTTAGCTTCTCTGATTTGATCTAAATTTGCCGTATCGATGAAAAATTTCATGTCACAAAGTTAACGGTGCATTTTGAAATTTTGTTTAAAAGAGGACACATTTTTTCAATAAAAACAAAAGAGGCGCAATTGCTTGCACCTCTTTTATATAGATTTAATTATTTTGTTTATTTCACTTCTTCAAAATCTACGTCTTGAACTTGGTCTGCGGTGGCATTTTCACCTTTTGCACCAGGGTCAGCCTGTTGACCATTTGCAGCGGCGTCGCCTTGAGTTGCGTTATACAAATCTTGACTAGCAGCTTGCCATGCATCGTTAAGTGTTTGAGTATGGGTTTGAATGTCTACTATGTTTTTCATCGCAATAGCTTCTTTCAATTTGGTCAATGATTCTTCGATTGGCGCTTTTTTGTCTGCAGAAATTTTATCTCCGTACTCTTTCAACTGTTTTTCTGTGCTAAACACGAGCGAATCGGCAGCATTGATAGTATCCACTTCTTCTTTGCGTTTTTTATCGGCATCGGCGTTTTGTTCCGCTTCTTTTTTCATCTTTTCGATGTCTTCTTTGCTTAAACCAGAACTTGCTTCAATGCGAATTTTCTGTTCTTTGCCGGTTGCTTTGTCTTTGGCATGTACATTTAAAATACCATTTGCATCGATGTCAAAAGTCACTTCAATTTGAGGAACACCACGTTGTGCCGGAGGCAAACCATCTAAAATAAATCTTCCAATGGTTTTATTGTCGGCGGCCATAGGACGTTCACCTTGTAAAACATGAATTTCTACAGAAGGCTGATTGTCGGCAGCGGTACTATATGTTTCGCTCTTTTTTGTGGGGATGGTTGTGTTAGACTCAATCATTTTAGTCATAACACCACCCATGGTTTCAATACCCAAACTCAAAGGAGTCACGTCCAATAAAAGAATGTCTTTTACTTCACCTGTTAACACACCACCTTGAATTGCTGCACCAACGGCAACCACTTCGTCAGGATTCACTCCTTTAGAAGGCGCTTTTCCGAAAAAGTCTTCTACTAATTTCTGAATTGCAGGAATACGTGTTGATCCACCTACTAAAATAACTTCATCGATTTGAGAAGGGGACATATTGGCATCTTTCAAGGCTTGTTTGCAAGGCTCAAGTGTTCTTTTGATTAAAGAATCCGCCAATTGTTCAAATTTAGCACGGGTTAATTTACGCACCAAATGTTTTGGAACGCCATCCACTGCTGTGATATAAGGCAAATTGATGTCGGTTTCAGTTCCGCTAGACAATTCAATTTTGGCTTTTTCTGCAGCTTCTTTAAGACGTTGCAGAGCCATAGGATCTTTTCTTAAATCTATATTTTCTTCGGCTTTGAATTCATCTGCCATCCAGTCGATAAGTACTTGGTCGAAATCGTCTCCACCCAAATGGGTATCACCGTTTGTACTTTTCACTTCAAATACACCATCACCCAATTCAAGTACTGAAACGTCGAATGTTCCACCACCTAAATCATACACTGCAATTTTAATGTCGCGGTTGGTTTTATCTAAACCGTAAGCCAATGCTGCGGCAGTAGGTTCATTGATAATGCGTTCTACTTTTAATCCTGCAATTTCGCCGGCTTCTTTGGTTGCTTGACGTTGGGCATCGTTGAAATAAGCGGGCACTGTGATTACGGCGCGGGTTACTTCTTGTCCCAAATAGTCTTCTGCAGTTTTTTTCATTTTTTGAAGAACCATAGCGCTCAATTCTTGGGCGGTAAAGTTGCGGTCTCCAATTTTAACACGTGGGGTATCGTTGTCTCCTTTTACTACTTCGTAAGGCACTCTTCCTATTTCTTTGGTCATGCTAGAAAAGTTCTCTCCCATGAAGCGTTTGATGGAGGATACTGTATGTCTTGGGTTTGTAATGGCCTGGCGTTTAGCTGGGTCCCCTACTTTTCTTTCGCCGTTTCCATTATCCAAAAATGCGATGATAGATGGTGTTGTTCTGCGGCCTTCGCTGTTTGCAATTACAACCGGTTCATTCCCCTCTAGTACGGCAACACAACTGTTGGTCGTTCCTAAGTCAATTCCAATTATTTTACTCATTGTTCGTATTATT
>CAMAQS010000046.1 GCA_945860565.1 Chitinophaga pinensis
CGAATTTGGCATTTAGCATAGACCGATCTGAACCACAATGGCCTAAAATTAATTTTACAAGTGCTCGTGATGCTGATTACGCTACCGATTATGATCGCTATTTATTTGATGGCATGAAAAATAGAACTGCAGAAATCAAGTCTAACAATACCATAGCAAAAGTGAATGTAAAATACAATCTCATTGCACCATCGGCTAAATACGAGTCTTCCATACAAATTGGATCAAAATGGAGACACAAAATCAAAAATCGAGATCAAAATGGGTATTCTTACGATGTTTATTGGAGTCAGTTTGCACCAGGAAACAGACAGGTATATGTGCAAATAGGTCCTAAGTTACACATGGGAACGGTAGGCGCCGAAAGCAATCAAAACAACCTTTTAAATAAAGGCTACCAGTTGGGGTATATTCCAGACTATAAAAAGTCTACTGAGTTTCAACGATTCTATTTTCAAAATTTCAAATTGAATGAGTCCGAAACAAAAGATGAATTGTATTCCAGTGATTACGAGGCTACAGAAGATATTTTCGCCAATTATATCATGTATAAACGCAAGCGAAACAAATGGAGCTTATTGGCGGGGTTGCGTTATGAAGGAACTTGGGTGGATTACGATGGTTATTTTTTTAAGACCTATAAAGGACGGTTTTTTGATACCTTGCAACCACTGAATTCGAAAAAGAATTACCAGCAGTTTTTACCAATGTTTCATTTGAAATATGCCAAAGATTATCGTACAAACTTTCGGTTTGCCTTTACTAAAACCTATTCTAGACCCAATTTTGAGGATATTTTGCCTTATAAAAAGGAGCAAGAAGGAGGAACAGGTGATGAAATTCAATTTGGCAATCCCAATTTGAAATTTGCGGAATCGTTAAACTTTGATTTACTGTATGAGAAATACTTTCAACAGAAAGGTTTACTGCAAATTGGACTATATTACAAAAGAATTGATCATTTCGTTTTCCATTACAAACGTTTCGTGCATTTAGATTCGAATTTCAGTTCTGCAGGTCTAAAAGAAGTTACAATGGCACAAAATGGATTGTTTGCTCATGTGTATGGTGCGGAAATTTCTTTTAACCGCAAATTAACCTTTTTGCCAAGTGTGTTTTCTAATTTGGGGATTTACTCGAATTATACATTCACGGCATCCGATGCTTACATAAATGAACGTGTTCCTGTGGAAAAATTGGATGAAGTCTTTATTTATGGTGCCGACGGGAATGGATTTACCTATCAAAACTCAAATAGAGAAAGAATTACGTTGCCAGGACAAGCAATGCATACCTTAAATTTTGGATTGTTTTATGATGTTAAACGGATTTTTGCCCAAGTAGTAATGAATTATCAAGACAATTTTTTGCTGCAGTTAGGACAGGAAAAGACCTTTGATTTGTATTATGCATCTAACTTTCGATTAGATGCTTTGCTCGATTTTCGCTACAACGACAAATGGAACTTCTTTTTTCAAGCAAATAATCTAACCAATGCTCCTTTAATGATGTATCTTGGAAGCAAAGATTATTTAAAACAGCAAGAGTTTTATTCGTTTTGGTTCAGAGCTGGAGTTCGTTTTCAAATTCATTAATTATTTATGTATGGTTAACTTAAAATTAAATAATTTCCTAATCAAGGGGTTCATATTTAATGCTTTGACGGTTTTCGTATGTGCATTTGTCGTTTCAGGATGTGCAACAAATAAAAAAATCAAGCCTTATGTAGTTACCACACCCCTTCCAAACGACCCGGACGATGCGGCAGTGTGGATAGATTCTAAATCCCCGCACAAAAGCCGAATTTATATAAACGACAAACACAAGAACGGAGGAATCTATGTTTTCGAATTAGACGGTAAACCTGCGGCGGATATTTCGGCACAATCACTTCAACGTCCAAATAATATCGATGCAATTCAAGGTTTAAATTGGGTGTTAAATAAGGATTCCGTGCAGGGTTTATTGTTTGCGACCGAACGTCTAACTCAGAAGGTGAAAGTGTATGCTTTGCCGGATTTAAAGTTGGTGAACTTGGAAGGATTTGACGTTTTTGTAGAAGACACTTCAAAGAATGTCGATAGGCACAGTCCAATGGGAATAGCTGTCGGTTCAAATAAAGCGAAAGATACTTTGCACATTTATGTATCTCGCAAAAATGGACCATCGGTAGGTTATTTGGCTGAATACCAATTGACCCATTCGCAAAAACACGGGCTCAAATGGGAATTTGTAAGGAATTTGGGATTGTTTTCGGGATTAAAAGAAATTGAATCCGTTGCTGTAAATCACGCTTTGAACGAGCTTATTTATTCGGATGAGGGATTCGGCATACGCACGTTTTCTTTGACAAAACAAACCAACGATTCTTTTGGGATGAAACAGTTTAAAGCCGATGTTGAAGGCATTTGTGTTGTGAATGGATTAACCGATTTTCCGGATGGATTAATATGCGTTTCAGATCAACAAAGAAATAGTATCAATTTTTTTAATGCTAAAACGAAACAGTTTTTTGGTAAGGTAAGAATTGCCGCAACCGAAACCGATGGAATCGATTATTTGCCGTTGTTGAGTGCGGAGTTGCCCTATGGTACCCTTTTGGTTATGAATAATAAGAATCATAATTTTCATTATTATTCTCTCAAGCAATTGATTGATCGTATTCCCAAAAATTAGCCGATTGAAAATCTATTAATAGAACACCAATTACAGTCTTTGGAATACTATCTTTGAATTAAACCCAAAATTGCGTTATGAACATATTAATTTCCGACGAATTACTCAATGGAACCATCACAAATCAATTTGAGATTGAGTTATCAGAAAACACGATAACCGCACAAGAATTAATCGAATTGAGGGTGAATAGCGAAGTAGAAAGCTACAACAAAAAGCAAACCATGTATTACAAAGGATTGGTTGATCCTACGGATGCCGAGAAAACTTTAAACGGATTTAAAATGAAAAACCAACAAAATATTGATGCCGAAAAGCAGGTTTACATTGCCCTAAACGCCTTTCAAAAGAATGGTTTTTTTATTTTGGTGGATGACAAACAAATAGAAGAATTGGAACAGAGAATAGTGCTTCATGAAACTTCAAAAGTTTCTTTTGTAAAACTTACTCCTTTGGTTGGGGGATAATTTTCTAAAGATGGGATTTTTAGACAAGTTAAAACAAGTGGTTGGAATGAGTGACCAATTAAACAGCGACTTTTTATCTGTTATAGATTCGTCAATCAAAGATCAGTTGGCTGTTTCCGACTATTTCTACGGCATCAATTTTTCTGAAATCAAAACGTATCAGCAGGTTGTAAAAGGGTGGGAAGACTCCAAAAAAGCGGAATTTATAGTCTTTCTGTGTGCGTTGATTAAAAAAACCATCAATACCGAAAGTGGGTGGAGTTGGCCTCCCAAAGATTTGCCAAAATACCATCGAAATCTCATGTCACAGGAATACTTGTTGGCAATGTTTAGATTTAAATTGATGATATCAGAGCAAGAATTGGTGACTATTTTTAATGCCTTTCTAGAAAACACATCCCCCGAAAACAACAGAACACTCGTAACTTGGCCTTTAGCGGCTTATGTTAAACAAGTTGAAAATAATTATTTAGGAAAGGAATTACCCAATTCAATTACCCAAATACTCAAAGATATTGCGAAATTCACAAAAGCAATAGGCAATAAACCCAGCAAAGACGATCTCAAGATGTTGGAAAAAATTGATGCCATTGTATTTCATTCCACAGCCTCGGAAGACGCCATAAAACCAACGTATTTCATTGGAAACGATGATTTTAAGGATTATGCCAATGCCATCCTTGACAAACAAAAGGAAGAAGAAAAAATTGCTTGGTATAAATTGATGGCACATGCCCAGAAGGCAAGTGGTTCAAAACCTTCAAGCAAATTTTTGAAGGATTCTAAAGTCTTAATGGATGAATTGGGGACAGATAAGTTTAAATCCATTGTACAAGAATGGTTCAATCATTTGGCGGGTATGAAAGAAACGGTTACCATTTCGGTGCATGAATATAGCGGACAGGAATACCAATCCCAACAAACCACCTATTTAGACAGCCTTAATTCAGATGCTTTAAAGGGTTTTGTATGGATGTCTTCATTTTTTCACGACCAAAAAACCGTCCAAGCGATTGGAAAATTGGCTGAAAGGTGTTTTAAAAAAATACCGGGAATAGGTGCCACCGCTGGAGCATTGGGGAATGCGTGTTTGTACACTTTGTACGCTTCAAAAGGATTGGATGGAATTGCGCAATTGTCCAAGTTAAAATTAAAAATAAAACAGAATTCAACACTAGAGTTAATTGAAAAATACATCGATGAAGCAGCCAAGAAATTGGGTATTTCAGCGATGGAAATTGAAGATCTGGCAGTAGATGATTTTAAACTCAAGGAACAAAAATTAACCCTTGAATTTGGAGATTTTACCTGTGTTTTGGAATTGATTGGAATCGGAAAATCGCAATTGAGATGGTACAAAAAAGATGGATCAGAACAGAAAACCATCCCCCAAAACGTAAAAGACAATTTTGCGGAAAAGCTAAAAAAAATCAAGGAAAAGCAAAAACAAATTGACCAAACTACATCCACACAAAAAGAGCGATTGGATAGGATGTTGAGGTCAAATCGCACAATGTCAATGGATTATTTTCGTGAAAAGTATATCCAACACCCATTGCTGTCGTTTGTGATAAAAAATGTAATTTTTAATTTTACCAACAACAAACTAGTTCATTCAGCGTTGTTTGTGAATGGACAATGGATTGATTTAGAATACAATAAACTAGATTTGGATTCATACACAAACGTGTCGCTTTGGCATCCTGTTAATTGTAGTACTGGAGAGGTAAAGGAATGGCGGAAATTTTTGATGGATGCGGAAATTCAACAGCCTTTTAAACAAGCATACCGAGAAATTTACATCCTAACAGACGCCGAAATAAATACCCGAACATATAGCAACAGAATGGCATCGCACATTTTGAAACAACATCAGTATGTAACGTTGGCCAAAGGTAGAAATTGGAAATCCAGATTGATTGGAGCTTGGGATGGGGGAGATAGCGATACGGCCGAGTTGATGTTGCCGGAATATAAGATTAAAGTTGAATTTTGGGTCAATTCATTGAACGCCGATGAGGAATACAACGATACGGGAATATGGAATTATGTGACCACCGATCAAGTTCGTTTCGTTGACTTAGAAACCCGAGAAGTTTTGGATTTGGTGGATGTTCCTCCTGTGGCATTCTCGGAAGCCATGCGCGATGTAGATCTGTTTGTAGGTGTGGCCAGTGTTGGGAACGATCCATCATGGAATGATTCTGGTGGATTGCCGAACTATAACAATTATTGGGAATCGTATTCTTTCGGAGATTTGTCTGAGGTAGCAAAGAATAGAAAAGAGATATTGCAGGGATTGATTCCGCGTTTAAAAATTGCCAATGTTGCACATGTGGACGATAAATTCGTGGTGGTAAAAGGGAAATTGAGAACCTATAAAATTCACATGGGCAGTACCAATATTCTCATGGAACCAAACGATCAATATTTGTGTATTGTTCCCGATAGAAGTAAAAAATCGGAGACGGAAGGCGTCTTTTTGCCTTTTGAAGGAGACAATGGACTTTCGGTAATCATTTCAAAGGCCTTTTTGCTGGCCAACGACGATAAAATTACGGATACCACCATTACGTCTCAAATTAACCGCAAATGAGTCGGTATATACAGCAACAATTGCTGCCGGAAATTGGGTTTTCAGGTCAAAACAAACTAGAAAATACCTCAATTTTGGTAGTCGGTGCTGGGGGATTGGGAACAGTAGTTGCCACCTATTTGACAGGTATGGGTTTCGGAAAGATAGGCATCTGCGATAGTGATATGGTGAGTGAAAGCAACTTGCATCGGCAATTTTTATATACCCCCAACGACATTGGATTGTTTAAAGCTGAGCGATTGTGTGCAATGTTAGGTGTTCAAAATCCACACATCGATTTAAACGCGGTTGTTCAGAAAATTCAGGAAAACAATGCGAATGAGTTAATTTCAAACTATAGTATCATTTGCGATTGTACGGACAATGCAAAAAGTCGGATTTTGATAAATAAGTTTTGCGAAAATCACCACAAAACATTGGTTCACGGAGCGGTTTCAGAATGGCAGGGATATGTTACAGTTTTGCATTACAAAAGAAAGTTTTCCTTGAGCAATTTATTTGACATGGAGGGATATTTAAACGCGCAATCATGCTCTATAGGAGGAATTAATCCGGCAATCTGCGGCATTATTGGCAGTTATATGTCCAATGAATGTCTAAAAATCTGCCTAGATTTAAACGGTATTTTGGATGGTAAGTTTATGTATGTAAATGGGTTGAGTAATGTAAATAAGGTGTTTTCTTTGAGGAGTTGAATTTTACTAATAAACAATTAGAAACTTTTGAGTTGATTTTTTATTGATCGGGGATAATTGAAATACTGTAATTTCGAAAGCATGTTGCGCCTAGTATTATTTGTTGTTGTTTTCTTTTTGAGCGGGATGGCTTCCGCGCAGAATACAAAACACGATGCACATTTTTTGAAGCTTGCTTATTTGGGAGAAAAGATAACCCACCCGGGATTACAATTGGGGTATAATTATCGGATTTCGGTATCTCAAAATCAAAAACAGGCTATAGATTTCGGTGCGATTGCTGGCGCTTACACCCATCCAAAGAACCATGCTGCGTTGAGAATTGCGCCTACTATCGGATACCGTTATTACTTAAAAAATGGGTGGCAACTTGCACTGTCGGCAGAATGCGGTTACTTCCAACGGATATAAAATGGAACCGTGTATTCGGTTGATGGAAATGGAATTGTAACCGAGGCTTCTCGTGTTGCAAAAGCCACTTGGCAACTCGGCAGTTTTGTGAATATTGCAAAAGATTTTGGCAAAAATGAACAGAAAATTTGGGGGGTATATTGCGAATTGGGGTTGTTTCGCGAGATGAACAATGCGGTTAACCCAAGTATTTCTCACCCTGCTTTATTGTTTGGTGTTTCCAGGAGGTTAAATTCTGCGCACTAAAATTGCTTGTCTTTTTTTGCTTTTTGGGGGATTTTTATCGTGCCAAAAGTCGGATACCGGAACGGAAGTAGCAGATCATTTTTTTCTGCAAAGCGAGGGTGCGGTGATGCCGGTTTTCGTGAATGGGAATGTCAAATCCAACGTATTTGTGATTTACCTTCACGGTGGTCCCGGCGGCACATCACTCGAAGCGTATCAACATCCCGAAAGTCCGTTTACAAAATTGCAAAATGATTTTGCTGTGGTTTATTGGGATCAACGGTGTGCCGGCGCATCCCAAGGTGAAAATACCAAATTAACACTGAATCAATATACCAACGATTTAGAAAAACTCATTGTTTTATTGAAACACAAATATGGTACTCAAATTTCTTTTTTTCTGGTTGGACACAGTTGGGGCGGAAGTTTGGGAGTGAATTATTTGACGCGTCCACAAAATCAACAGAATGTTAAAGGGTGGATAGAAGTAGGTGGCGGACACAATGTGCCGCGTATAGTTGCATTGGAAAGGGACATGGTTCTAACGGTGGGTAACAGACAAATTCAATTGGGAAACAATGCAACCGACTGGCAAAATATAATCAATCAGGCCCAAAAATTGAATTTAACCATTATCGATGATTTGTACAAAATGAATGTCTTGGCCGTGCAAGCGGAAGGATTAATGAGGAATAAAGATTCGGTGAATGCCAAAATTTCAAACAACTGGATTTCTGAATTTTTTTCGGGACCAACCGAAGTATTTAGAGCGAATAAGAACTTAGAATTGAGTGTGGAAGGCATGAAAGAGGAGTTGGCGGTGATTAATTTGTCGGATAAACTGCAAAATATAACCGTTCCAACATTAATGATTTGGGGCAATTACGATTTTAGAGTCCCCCCTGAGTTTGCCAATGAAGAATTGCAAAAATACGGAAGTGAAAAAAAAGAACTGGTAATTTTCGAGAAATCTGCTCATTTTGTTCAATGGAATGAGCCATTGAGATTTTATGAAGTTGTAAATGATTTCATTGATAGAAATAAATGATTTTTTCTAGGATTATTTTATTGTCCAAAAAAGAATATATTTGACAATCTTCTAATTTAAAAGTATGCGTCAAAAATGTATCACGGCATTGCTCTTTTTTGCAATGTTAAACACAGTATTCGGTCAAGAAAACAAAACGAAAGCATTAACAAAAGCTCGATTGGCTGTAAAAATGATGGACAATGGTCAAATTGACGAAAGCATTGTATTGCTCAAGGAGTGTCAGAAATTGGACCCAAAGAACATTGTGTATTCATACGAATTGGGCTATGCGTATTACCAGAAGAAAGAATATGAAACGGCCAAAAAGTACATTAAAAAGGTTGTTAAACATGAAAATGCAAATTCTGGATATTACCAAATGTTGGGCAATATTTATGATCTGCTGGGCAATTCCAAAAAAGCACTTAAAACCTATTCCGATGGGTTGAAAAGATTTCCCAATGCTGGTAATTTGTATTTAGAAAAGGGTACAATTTTTAACATGAACAAACAGTACAACGCGGCAATCAACAATTATGAATTGGGAATTAAAGTCGATCCAACATTTGCCTCTAATTATTTTCGTGCCACCCAAATGTATATGAGTTCTTCGGATGAAGTTTGGGGAATGCTTTATGGTGAAATTTTCATGAATTTGGAAGCCAATTCGGATAGAACTGTTGAGGTGAGTAAGTTGCTTTTTGACACCTATAAAAGTGAAATTAAAATCATTAACGATACGTCAAAGGCTGTTAGTTTTAGTTCCAACATCTTGACTTTGTCAGATCTCAAGAGCATGAAATTACCTTTTCCTGCTATTGTGTATGAACCCACTTTGTTAATGGCAATCATAGATGTAAATAAAATTGACCTTGCTTCTTTAAATCGCATTAGAACCAGGTTTGTAGACAATTATTTTGATTCTAAGCACAACGAGAAATATCCAAACATTTTATTCGATTACCACAAGAAACTAAAAGATTCAGGTCATTTTGAAGCTTACAATTACTGGATTTTAATGAAAGGTGATGAAGAGGCTTTTTCTGAATGGAAAGAGGCAAATAAAGAAAAATGGGATGCTTTTATCAAATGGTTTACAAACAATCGATTGGTAATTAATGAAGAGCATTCATTTTCAAGATTACAGTATAACTAATACAGTTTGTAGCCAAGTTTAAAATATTGGAAGTTAAAAACTTATATACGAAGAAAGCTTAATCCCGAAATTTTGACCGGGACTTTGATGGGTTACCCGCCACATAAAATCTAATCGGACAAATTTGAAGATGTTTTCTACACCAACACCCAATTCAATATACGGAATGAGGTTAAATGACTTAATGGGTGTTATGTTGTTTTGTAGTTTTAACTCTGTAGGAATTAAACTTTGATTGGCGCTACTCAAGGAACCATCTATGATACGTGCATCGATGATTTCACGCCATCCCAACTTGTTTAAAATGGGTATTCTGTTGAATATAAGTCCGTTAAAATGGTGTTCCACAATCCCTTCAATGTTTTGATCAGAAACAAATTCATATAAATTCATTTGGTTGAAGGCCCGTGCGTTGTAAATAAATGTTTGATTACCCAACGGAATGTTTAACAATGGAAATGGCACATTCCCGAACATTTTATTGGCTGTAACTTTTAATTGTGTTCTGCCAATTCCAGTCCAAATTATGGAATAATCGAAATTTAATCCCAATTTGGTATAATCGTAAGTGCTTCCAAATATATCGGGCACTGATTTTTGATACAGAAATGTTAGTTTAGGTCCGGGAGACGCATAATTATATCTGCGGGCATTGTCTATAACGTAAAATACTTGGGGTTCATAGGTTAGTTTAAGGTTAAAAGTTGCATTATTTAAAACTGTTGAAATTTCAGAATCAGTAGACTTTTCAAACCACCCTAATTGCAGCTTTTGGGATTCTGGCAGATTGTAAATGCGGTGGTTGAATTTTAAATTCAAATTCAGACCCCTCCACAAGTCTCTTTCATAGCTAAAGCTCGTGTTTTTACTGTAAGCTAGGCTGTTACTGAAAAACATGTTCAATGCCAACACCAGTGCATCTCCGCTAGTGGTGTATTCATTGTCTACAAATCCCAATAGCTCAGTATCTTCGGATCTACTTATTTTAAACGCTTCCCCTTTTTTTACGTTTTTATGCCAAGATAATTTTGTGCCGTATTTAAATCTTTGATCTTTGAATCCGTATGCGCCATAACCTTCAAATTGCCATTTTTTTGACAGGTTGTTGGAAGTTCTAAATCCCCAACGTGTGCGAAATCCCTCCAAAGGATTTAAAAGTGCTAAATAATAATAAGGTCCCAGTTCTATTTTCCAATTTTTCTTAGAATAATATCCCCCAATTAAAAAGTTTAAGGCTTTTGCACTGCGGTTAATGGTTGGAATTTCACTCACTGCTTCAATTTTATCTACCACTTTTTGTTCAAAAATATTGGGTTTTATATGAGCCGATTGGATCCAGAAAGAGTCAGATTTATTCAAGGCATCATCTGCCACAATTACACCTTGGTCAAAGAAATTTTTGGGAAATGCTTCGATAGATTTATAGTTTCTATAGGTAATGACATTTGTGGCTAAAAATCCGATGGATTCTTTCGTTAATTCTGAAACATCCACCAAAGACCTAGAATTCATAAGAACATAAGGCAAACCTGCCATTTGAGAAGGGCCATATTCTTGAATAATGCGCAAACGTTCCAAGAAGTTTATTTTGGAAGCCTCGTTAATTTCTAAGTTTAACCTTGTTACAGCACCTGTAATTTCTTCTATCCAGATAATTCCACTAAACAGAATGTCGTTTTGGTTTTTGGGGGATACTTTTACAACAAACCATCGAAGAGGGTGAGTTTTGTCAACATCTATGAGTTTGTAATTATAAAATGCAGTTGCCAATGGGGCAATCGGAGAAGTAATGCCTTTACCCAATATTTGCAATCGATTGCGGTAAACATTGTATTTGGCAAAAGTGCTACCCGTTAACTGTGTGGCAGAGCTGCCATCGGTAATTCCAACACCTTTAACGCGACTTGCCATTATGTCTTCTCGCTCAATTAAGGTTCCTTTTTGATGGTAGAACGAACTCAATGTGGTTGAGAAAAATACAGGTAACACTGCTTTTGCTGTATCACCAGTTAAATATTCTAGTGTATCAAAAAGGGCATTAATTTGTCTACCAACCTTTAATTTCTCTATTCTTTTACTTATGTTGTTTACAGACAATACCGTTTTCGAAAATACTTCACATTCATAATTGTGGACTTCATCTGGATTGTTTTTTTCACGATTGTTTATGGCCAATTCAACCCATTTCATTGCCGGATTAATGCCCAAGGAAATGGAAACGCCTTCAATTTTGATGGATTCACGGTTCATCATGACCGTTTTTTCTATAATCTTTAGATTTGTGTCAATATATACAACTACAGTCCGCAATTCGCTAAAAGAAATCTTCAGGGAATCTGAAAGGCAATGCGTTAATTTTACAATTAGTTTGCCGTCGAAGTCGGTTTGATAACCTGAATCGCTGCCATTCCATTTAACTTTTGCAAAGGGTACAGGATCCAAAGTCTCGGACTCAAACAATGTGATTTTTAGTTGCTTGTTGGTCTGAATCTGACCATTTGCTAAATTAAATAGCAAGAATAGTACTCCAATAATAACAGACTTAAGAAAATTCAAGGTGTACAAATTTAGTAAATTAATGGTTGTTTGATTTTAGCCTTCCTCGGTAATTTTTATGTTTTGTGAATAATTCAAATGGATTTTGTATTTATTGCGAAAAAAAAAGCATAAATCGGTCTCGTTTGTTACTGTTTTATTCCCCTAAAATTTGTGTATTCTTATTTAACGAATACCAAGGTGAAAAATTTTAATGCATAAATAATTGGAAGCTCAAGACAATGTTCCAGAAATTCAAGTGGTTTGGATAAAGCGTGATTTACGTACCCAAGACCATGTGCCCTTATTCTTGGCTGAACAATCGGAATTGCCCTATTTAACAGTTTTTCTTTTTGAGCCTAGTTTAATGAATCACCTAGATTGTTCGGAACGACACCTTCAATTTCAATGGCAGTGTTTATTGGACATGCAAAAACAGCTAGAACCATTTGGTAAAAAAGTACATGTTTTTTGGGGTGAAGCTTTACCAGTCTTTCATTGGATACAACAGCATTTTTCAATACATAAAGTAATTTCTTATCAGGAGTCTGGAATACATAAGTCTTATCAGCGCGATAAAGAAGTAGCCCATTATTTTAAATCTCAACAAATTGAGTGGAAGGAAATTCAAAGAAATGGAGTTATTAGGGGCATTAAAAATAGGGAAAACTGGGACAAACGTTGGTATCAATATATGCATGAGCCCATAATTCACAATCAATTCCGAAAGCAACCATTTTCTTTCGAGCAAATTTTGCAAAATCACCCATTTGAAATGCCACAAAATCATGCTGATAAATGGCAAATTCCTGTTCCCGGTATGCAAGTTGGAGGAGAAGAAATGGCTTGGAAGTATTTGAATGGTTTTTTAAGAGAACGTCACCGCAATTACCATCTGAATATTTCAAAACCATCCAAAAGCAGAGAGTCTTGTAGTCGATTGTCGGTTTATATTGCTTGGGGATGTCTTTCTATTAAACAAGTGTATCAAGCGGCCAGCACATTACCAAAAGAATCTAAAAATGGCCGTGCTATATCAGCTTTTTTATCGCGAATTAAATGGCACGACCATTTTGTGCAAAAATTCGAACAGGAGTGTAGTTATGAATTTAAAGCAGTTAACAAAGCATTTGAAAATCTAGATGCTGCCAACGATTCAAAATTAATTGAAGCATGGAAATTTGGGAAAACAGGATACCCTTTGGTTGATGCTAATATGCGCGCTTTGGAAAAAACAGGTTGGATTAACTTTAGAATGCGCGCATTGTTGGTGAGCTTTTTAACCCATCATTTAGACGTAGATTGGCGTTTGGGAATATATCATTTGGCGGGATATTTTTTGGATTATGAGCCTGGAATACATTATACACAGTTTCAAATGCAAGCGGGTACCACAGGTGCCAATACATTAAGGGTTTACAATCCAGTAAAAAATGCAATTGAACACGATGCCAATGGCGATTTTATTCGCAAATGGCTGCCCGAAATTGCAAATCTTCCCAATCACCTTTTACACCAACCCTGGGAAATGACCGCCATGGAAAATGAAATGTATGGAGTAACCTTGGGGAAGGATTATCCCTATCCAATAGTAAAGCTTCTAGGTAAAAGTATACCGATGGTGGCACGTATTTATGCAATACGTAAATCTGAATTGGCACAGATGGAGAAATACCGGGTATTGGCCAAACACAGCAGAGTGAAGAAAGAAAAAACATCCCCCAAAAAAGAAATTAAAAAGAAAAAGTGAGAGGGGTTAAAAAGCCAAATTTACCCTCTAAAATCTGCTCGGTTTGAGGTGAAATATAAGTTTGCAGGAAAAAAATTGGCCAAAAATTGGGAAGCTTTAAAATATTGTAGCGAACGTTGTCAAAGAAATAAAGGAGCACAACTGTAGTTGCTTTTTATCGCAAATCATTGGCATTTTGTGAAAAAATAACATCAACTTTAATAAAAGATTGGTAATTTACACCTATGAATATAGGAATATTGGGTACTGGGTCTGTTGGATTGACCTTGGCAGATAAATTAATATCAATTGGACATGTAGTCTTTATAGGCTCTAGAAGCAAAACACATCCCAAAGCCATAGAATTTATAGAAAAGCATCCACTAAATTGCCAAACAGGGACATTTGAGGAATGTGCAAAATTCGGTGCCATTTTGTTTAATTGCATAGCAGGAATGGTTTCTATTGAAGCCCTTAAATTAGCAGGTGCTGAGAATTTGGCGAATAAAGTGCTGGTAGATGTGAGTAATCCACTGGATTTTTCAAATGGAATGCCTCCATCTTTAAGTGTGGTCAATACCACTTCAATGGCTGAAACAATTCAATCTAATTTCCCAGAAACACACGTAGTTAAAGCTTTAAATACCATGTGGGCTGGGTTAATGGTGAATCCAAATCTGGTTGAAGGAGGAGACCATGACACGTTTTTGGCTGGAAACAATGAAGAAGCAAAAGAAACTGTTAAAGGTATATTAGAGAGCTTTGGTTGGATTTCTAAACATATTCTGGACTTGGGAGACATTACAAAAGCACGTGGGTTGGAGATGTACTTGCCCCTGTGGTTGAGTATTTATGGTGCCAACAAAACTGGTGCCTTTAACATTAAAATTGTAGGCGTTTAATTTAAATTTACAACTGTATTCCAGTGCTGGTCGAATCTATCTGAGGGATATCAATTTTTAATGGTACATCCTTCATTTTTAAGGACTTTAGCCTTTGTTTTATGTCGCGATATACACGTTGTCGAGTAATACGTAAGCTCAAAACATGGTTGCTAATGGTGTATCTATCTTTGGGGGCGAAAAAATTGTAGCCATAAGTAATGTCACATAATCCCAAAAACGTGAGTCCAACCTCCGGACGAAGTACAAATGCACCATTGTTTTTAAAATTGGTTACGTATTGGCCTTGTATAGAAAAAACAGTAAATAATTTTGCATAGGTAATGCCTGTATTTAGAGCGAACAAGGGTCCTTGCGATTTTGAATCGTTTTGCGGAAAGATTACCATGCCTGTTGCATGGACATTTTGATAATTTAAGGGTTTTAGCAAATTTCGGCGGCCTTTGGCCAAACCAAATTCTAGTCCGTGTTGCCCTTGGTAATTATAGCCATAAATGTAATGGGTTCCTTGAAGTAATGTGATGTTTTTTAACTTTTGATAATCGATTTTCAACTCTTGTGCAGAGCCAATTTTTACGTTACATAGTGCCGCAAACAGAACGATGCGGAAAATTACTTGGTGAATATGCTTCATCGCTAAACCAACAAATGTAATGTTGTGGTCTAGAAGTTCAAGAAAGTTTCGATGAAAGGATTTATATAAATTACAAATATTGGCATATGAAGTATTTGCATTTTTTAGCATTTTGACTTTTTATGGTAAAATTCAAAAATGCACAAGATTTGCGCGTGTTTAACTATATTCGAAAAAACAAAATTCATGTTTCAGAGTTATCAGATACAGAGTAAGGAGGCCTATGAAAAGGCATATTTAAATAGCATTCAAGATCCAGAGGCATTTTGGAGTGAGATAGCAAGTAATTTTAGCTGGCATAAAAAATGGGATAGTGTATTGGAATGGGATTTTAAAACGGCTCACACACAATGGTTTATTGGAGGTGAATTAAACATAACGGAGAATTGTTTGGATAGGCACTTGCCCGATAACAAGGACGTTGCGGCCCTTATTTGGGAACCAAATGACCCATCAAGCCCAAACGTAACTTTAACTTATGGGGAATTACATGCAGAGGTAATGAAATTTGCCAATGTTTTAAAAAACAATGGAATCAAGAAGGGTGACCGGGTTTGTATTTATATGGGAATGATACCACAGCTGGCCATTGCAACATTGGCGTGTGCCAGAATTGGGGCTATTCATTCCGTTATTTTTGGGGGATTTAGTGCTCAGAGTATAGCAGATAGGTTGGAAGATGCAGCAGCGGTTGCAGTAATAACCTGTGATGGCGCAAATAGAGGCGCAAAAACCATTCCTTTGAAATCGGTCATCGACGATGCTTTGGTTGCCGCCCATAGTGTAAAAACGGTGATTGTATACGCACATACCCATACGGCAGTGAGCATGCACAAGGGTCGTGACATTTGGTGGGATGAGGAAATGAATAGAATGGACGAACTGGGTTTAATAACCTGCGATGCCGAAGTAATGGACGCTGAGGACCCTTTGTTTATTTTGTATACTTCGGGTTCAACAGGCAAGCCGAAGGGGGTGGTACATTCTATAGCCGGTTATATGATTTGGGCCAATTACACCTTTGTAAATGTATTTCAGTATCAACCCGGTCAAATTCATTTTTGCACAGCGGATATTGGTTGGATCACTGGCCATTCATATATTATTTATGGTCCATTAAGTGCTGGCGCTACAACATTAATGTTTGAAGGCATTCCAACCTATCCTAATGCAGGCCGTTTTTGGGAAATTGTAGAAAAATACAAAGTGAATATATTGTATACGGCACCAACGGCAATAAGAAGTTTGATGTGTTTTGGTGAGGAACATGTAAACGGTAAAAATATGGATTCATTGACTGTATTGGGAACGGTTGGTGAGCCTATAAATGAAGAAGCTTGGAATTGGTATAATGAAGTAATTGGCAAAAAAAATGTACCCATCGTTGACACTTGGTGGCAAACAGAAACGGGTGGGATTTTAATCAGTAATTTAGCAGGCGTTACTGAAGCAAAAGCGACTTTTGCTACGTTGCCATTGCCTGGAGTTCAGCCTGTATTGGTAGACGAAGCAGGTAAGGTTTTGGAGGGAAATGGGGTGAGTGGAAATCTATGTATTCAATTCCCCTGGCCAGGTATTATTCGTACTACATTTGGAGACCATGAACGATGTATTCAAACCTATTTTTCAACTTATAAAGGATTGTATTTTACGGGGGATGGGTGTTTGCGTGACGAAAATGGATTGTACAGAATTACTGGCAGAGTGGATGATGTGTTAAATGTTTCAGGGCATAGAATTGGAACCGCAGAAGTGGAGAATGCATTAAATAGTCATACCGGTGTGATAGAAAGTGCTGTGGTTGGGTTTCCTCACGACATAAAAGGGCAAGGAATTTATGCATTCGTGATATATCAAGGTCATGCTGAGGATCGGGAATCTTTAACCCGTCAAGATATTTTACTTACCGTAACGCGTGAAATTGGAGCCATTGCCAAACCAGATAAAATTCAATTTGTTAAAGGGTTACCTAAAACAAGAAGTGGTAAAATTATGCGCAGAATTTTAAGAAAAATTGCAGAAAATGAATTGGGAAATATAGGTGATACCAGCACTTTGTTAGATCCATCGGTGGTGGATGAAATCATTGTTGGTCGGTTAGCATAATAATTTTTTAAAGTAAAATAGTATGAAACAAACATTTACACCAGAAGGAATTGAAGAATTAATTACAAGGCTTGAGAAATTGAATCCAGATATGTCTCCCAATTGGGGTAGCATGACGGTTTCTCAAATGTTAAAACATTGCTCTTTATTGTATATTTATTTGATAAAAGGAGGTAACCAAAGACCTAAATTGATGGTGAGACTGGTGGCTTCGGTGTTTTACAAGCCAGCAATGATTAACGAAAAACCCTATAAACAGGGTCTTCCAACGGCTCCAAATTTCATCATTAAAGGGGATCCTAAATTTGAGGAAACGCGCAAACGATTAATGGGTTATATTCAAGAAGT
>CAMAQS010000047.1 GCA_945860565.1 Chitinophaga pinensis
ATTTTGCTTGGAGAACGGGGGACCACCTCCCCCTTTGGGTACTCCTCCTAAATTAGGAGGAGAGCTTGCACCGTGCAGACCATGGAAAATTGGGCGTAAGGATAAACGCAAATTGCCAATATTTTGGCAGTTTATTTTAGCATGAGAGTGAAAAAGTGAATTTGGAGTGCACATTGTAAGTTCTACTTATATTGATTAATTATTTATTAATGATTGGAATAAATACACATTGTGGCCAATCATCCCCTATTGGGGGCTTCGATTTAGATCAGCAGGAGAGCTGGCAATTTACAATTAAAGATGTAAACTCAATCTATTTAGCTTTATCAATGTGTTCTTGGGTAAACTCGTAGGTATATACGTGATCTCTTTGCCATAGTGTGTTGTAAATTTGAGAAGCCGGAATTCCTTCATTATATATCCAATCAGACTCAATAAGTATATTTTTATTTGTTGGTGAGCCAGTATCAGTATAAATTAGAGATTTATTTGAATCTAAAATCACTACAACAACAGAATCTATTCCACTACCCCATGAAAAAATCATATTTTGAGGTTGGTCCACATCATTCCCATATTCATAGGATTCATACAAAGACACATCCTTCTTATTGACATAAAAATCTCTTATGGGAGCTCCTTCACCAAACGCATGAATAACAATGTTACTCCAAGTATTATTGACATATCTAAAATGATAATCGTCCGAATCATATCCGCCACCCTCATACCCTCCACTTGGGGATGATAACATTTCTTCATGGCAACCCATGCCTAAAACACATAAAATTATAGTTACACAAAAACTGAGTAAATATTTAATAGTTGGATTCTGTTTTGTTGACATTTTCATATTGGTTAAGTTTTTGAACAGTAATTTATACATTTTACATTTGATAATTTAAACCAAAAAATGAAACCCAATAAGGATACCAAGAATTTGGCAAAACTCTGAAAGAGAGAACATTCTTATAATAGTCGTAAGTATATACAGTTCGTTGAGTAACCATAGCTGCTAAACCTGTCTTTATAGAAAATTTGCCCCCATGCCAAATTCGAAATCCTGAAACACAAGCAATTCCGTGAGCGCCATACCTATCAAAATATTGCACATCCGACATAAAGCTCAACGAGTTATCTATTCTAAGATTTGCAGATAGGGAGTGTACTATAAAATCCCCTTTTTGGGGATCACCTTTGTCGGAAAGAGAAAATCCATCATACCATCCATAGCCAATATTGTATGTTAGATTATATTCGGCATTACCCAATGTTGCGCTTGCATATCCGTATGAAGCATTTATCCCCCAAAAAGAAGGCGTATACATACCCCTTATTCCAAGCCCAACATGTAAGTATTTACCTAAAGGCTCACTATATCGAGCATTTAACGCTATTGGTAGAAGGATTACAGGTACTCCAATTCCAACGGATATCTTATTTGTTATTCCGTACTGTAAATTAAAAAATAGGAGACTCATATTATAATTGTAAGAACTCCTTTTGATTGGAATGGCCGAGGGGCTAATAAAGTAATATGAGGGATTTCTGTTTATGTTTACTATTTTGCTCATAAGTGAATTAGGGACATCCGCAAGTTTCAAAGACTCGACTTTCTTAGTTGGCAAAATGATAACCATTTTATTTCGAGCCAATATTCTTAATTCTTTACTATTCGAATCTACTAATTGCCCCAAGTACATCTCTTTTTCAAATTTTACAAAATAATAAAGTGAATCTTGTTTTGATTTAAACTGGGATTGTACAAAATCTGGATACAAAATCAGTAAACAAACAAAAACCAAGCACTTTAAGTCTTTAAAATTATACATCGGAGACACTTTAAACTAGTTGATGGCAAAACTAATGAAATAAAATTAATATTCCAAAAATCATAGTTTAATGCAACTATTTAAACCGTTTCAGACCATTATTATATGGGCATAATTTAAAGCGCAAATCGCAAATATAGTTGCAGTTTAATTTGGCAGAATGGTGTAAAGGTAATTTTAGAGACAACATTGTAAGGATTGCATTAATTGAGTGAGTATTTATTAAAGATTGCAATAAATACACCTTGTGGACAAGCATCCCCCTATTGGGTGCTTCGATTTACAACAGGAGGAGAGCTTGCATGGTGCAAACTATGAGAAATTGGGCGTAAGGATTAGCGCAAATTGCCAATATTTTGGCACTTTATGTTGGCATAAGGGTGAATAAGTATCTTTGGAGTGCACATTGTAAGTTCTATATCGCCGCACATAGTCCTTTATTGTATTTCTTGCAATTCCAATCATGGAACTGATTTGCTTCGTGCCACGGCCTTGAGCATAACTTTTAATAATTTGTTTAATTTTGTTCATAGTGATTGGTTTATTTGCCATTTTTACATTGCTTTCGCAACGCAAGTTCAATGGTTAAAACCTCCATTAAACAACTTTATGTTATTCTCATTTCAAAGATCAATTTGCTCCGAAAACAGGGGGGCAATGTCGAACAATTTCAAGGGGTCAGTTTCGAGCAAAACTCGGGGGTCAATTTCAGCGTTTTTTTCAACAGGTCTCTTTTTTCATATTTTACACTTTTTAGGTGTAAACCTATTTCAGGACAAGACAGAATAAAAACAAAAATAAACCGCGCGACGAAGGAGCTGGGCACTGGTTTGACACTCCCCTTTCAGGGATCACGAGCGCAGCGAGTACTTCATTCCCTCAGTATATACACGAAAATTAGAAAAGAGAAACTTTTACAGATTGAGTGCGCAAAAAAAAGTCTACTGCGCCATCAGCGCAGTGGGTTTTGAATTTGCATTAAATTCATATACTCTAAACGGCATTTGTACAAATCACACTAACATTCTATAAATTTGTTCAAAAAAACAAATCCAAAGAAAAATATTAAAAGACTTCAATTATGGCATTCGACAACTTACAAACATTAGATATCATCGAAATAATGAATAGATTTCTGGAGTCTATTAGGCCCCCAGAGTCAATAAGAGATCAATTAGATATTGGATATTTGATTGAAGAAAACAGCATCCTGATAGTCGAAATTAGGCCTCAATGGAACAACCCTGAAATCATAAGCCAAACACCCGTTGCCAAAACAACATTTATAAAATCCAAGTATCATTGGAAAGTATTTTGGATGAAATCTGATCTAAAATGGCACAACTACACTCCCAAACCCTTTGTTTCCAATCTAAAGAGTTTCACCAAATTGGTTCAAGAAGATAAACATTGTTGTTTTTTTGGTTGAAGAAGTTCAAAATTTCTAAGACAAACAAGTTCAATTTGTGGACTTGGTAAAATTTGTATTTTAAAATATTGTATTTTAAATAATTATGTACAAATTTCGAATCACTTCCCTACTGCAAATACAGTTTAAAACCAGCCTATACTTTATTAACAATATCATCGATCCGACTTTATCTTGAAATTCCTAATATTGGACCAATAAGTGTAAATCTGATTTGAGATTAATTTGTACATCTTTAATCTTATTGACTAAAATCAAATTTAGAAAGTGTATTATAGTTTTGAATTCTTTTTTCTATAATATATTTGTTTGTGTATAAGAAATTAATATTCATTTTAGCCTTTTTCTTATTGAACAAAGGGTATTCTCAAGACAATTTTATAAAAAATGATACTATATATTTAAATAATAAAAATATTGGATTTATTGAGAAATTCAATACGACTAATTCAATTAATGGCCTTGAAATCAGGAATTACACTCTTTTAATTACCCAACCCATTGACAAATATGGAATGTCAATGATTGAAAGTCTATTTGGAGAAGAAAATGATTATTTTGTATTCGAATTTGAATATAAATATGATTTCACTAACGTTGAAAAAACCAAAATGGCCGGATATTATTTAATAAAATCGGCGAATTGTAAAAACACATCAACCACTGTAGGTTTAATCGGTGCAATTGGAGTTTCAACTCTATTGTATTTTTCTTATCCGATTTTAGGTATTGGAGTAGCAACGGTATGTACCATTATTTCAATAGTGAAAGATTATCAAGGAAATAAATATCTCAAAAAAGCAGGTGTATTATTGATAAAGTAACCAAATCTAATTTGATTTCATCAATGAATCAATGTTATTCCGATTATACCATTAGACGCAATATACTGTGTTTAAATTCTCCCAATAAAACAAATCGGTTCTATGATACTTGTGACGCGTCATTCGGAATTATTCTTCGCTCACTCATATCCAGCATACTCCAATATGATTCCTACATTTTTACATTCCAAAATAAATTATCAAAACTTGTTACTGTTCTTTGAAACAATTGAATTTTTACTCCGTTGAAAACTAGAAAACAACAATGTAAATCCCCAAAAAAGACATATAATCAGAAATTCTAAGCCTCAAATTATTTATAAAATCCAACAATTTCAAATCAAATAAACACAAAATACTTGTGTGTGTATTATGTCAAGAATTCAAAAAAATGGTTAAAATAATTGATTTACAAATATTTATGGGTTAAATTCGAGAAAGCGAGAATTGTAATTGGATACAATTTATTTCTACACCCCTAAATCTATAGCATATGAAAACATCTTTTACCCTCATTTTAACCTTGCTAGTGAATGCGTCTTTTGAAAATACCTTTTCTCAAAATTTGTCCACAGCAACAATCCACCATGAAGAGCCAATCTCGATTGTCAATAATGCCGAACACCCGTGCATTTCAGATAAAGAATATGAAATGATAGCGGTTGAATGTAAAAAAAATATAGAATCCTTGGGTTTAAATAAAATCACCAGAAGAGGAAACACCGTTTCTCTTCAATGGCCATTAAAAACAGCAAATGGTCTCAATGACTATAGCTTTTATCGTGTCTCAGCATATGTGGATTTAAACACAGCCACAGGTACGATTCAAGACAACAACTGCGGCACAAATACCTACGACGGACACAGAGGAACGGACATTTCTATTTGGCCCTACAATTTCTTAAAAATGGACAATGACATGGTTGAAGTTATTGCCGCGGCTGCCGGAACAATTATTGCCGTTCACGACGGTGAATTTGACAAGAATTGTACGGGAAATTCACTAACTGCCAATTATATAATGATACAGCACGAAGACGGATCTTCTGCAATGTATTGGCACATGAAAAAAAATTCAGTCACTAAAAAAACTGTGGGACAATCCGTCGTTGCCGGTGAGTATTTAGGTGTTGTTGGCAGTTCAGGTAGTTCATCCGGACCGCATCTGCACTTTGAAGTTAGAACCGGTACTTTTGACGTAAATACACGCATCGATCCCTTTAAAGGCACGTGCAATTCAACCGTTACTGCAAGTTGGTGGGCCAATCAAAAACCATATATTGAAACTGCCATTACACGAATATCTACAAATAAAACGGACGCTGTTTTCCCTAATTGTCCTGGCACTGAAATTCCCAATGAAAGCACAGTTTTTACGATACCCTTTCAAGGTGATGGACTTGCACCGGGTTATGCCAAATTTTACATATTCATTCGCGACGAAGTAAGTGGACTTAATGCAGATTTGAAAATCTTAAATCCAAATGGTTCTCCCTTTAATAGCTGGACTTACAATAGCACTTCAAACAATAAATACAAGACTTTTGGATTTTCAAAGCTATTGCCAACTACCTCTGGAGTTTATACCTTTCAAGCTACTTATAATGGCATCACAACCTCAACAAAATTCGAAATAAAAGGAAATACCCAAAACTACAATTCCATCGAAAATTCGGATTATAAGCTTTACCCAAATCCTACCAATGGCACTTTCACCATTGAACAAAAGAAGTTTGAGTCAAATCGAGTATCCATTTACAATTCAATTGGGACCATGGTTTTTGAAAAAGGCTTACTCGATGACCGTACTGAAATTTCATTAAATGGCAATGCGGGAATTTATTTTTACAGAATTGAAAATGAGAATGGTGTTAAAACGAGTGGAAAAATATTGTTTGAGTAGCATCGGGATTTATCCCGATGCTACTCAAATATGCAGCATTCAATCACACCCCGAACTGCGACAAATGGTAATCCAAATGTTTGTAAAACATGGCGTTCCATTCAGCGATGGTGAGTTTTCCGAAAGAGTGCGATTCACGTCCCTCAAAATAAGAAGGGCCTAAATTTTGCACTTTTTGCAAATATTCGATTAGTTTATTTTTGCTGATTTCGAAATCCTTTTCTTCGGTCATTTTAAAGGCTGGAGCTGTTTGTGAATTCTTTTTATATGGCTTCACCCCTACTACCGTTGGTTTAACGAACCACTTTAACATCAGACGTATTGCAGCCGGTGGACGCGCATGTTTGTCTTCGAAAATCATTTCGTAAGTCACAGTGCAATGGGCCAACATTTGTCCAACGGACATGCTTCCCCATAGAGCTTTGCTGTCTGCCGTTAATGTGCCTATCCTTCCTATAACATCGTTGGTTACAGATTCGTCAAAAATGTTTTTAATCATTCCCAAAAATACATCCATAACCTCAATTTCACAACAAAACACCTGTACATTCATCAAGAAGTAACAAATCATCTATATTATGCAATACGAAATTAATTACGTCACAAATCTCTTTGAAAACCGGTATTTCACTCAAATTATTCCGGTGACCATCACATTAAGATGTGCTTCACTCTCCAACGTGATGATTTCATTGAAATTTGAGGCCTCATTTAGTAGTTCTAAGGCACTATATAGGTTTAAACTCATATTATACAATCCTGTTCCAGACTCAATACATAGCCATCCAATCCATCCCAAGTTGGTCATAAATAACTATCATAAATATTTAATTGGCTTTCTTTATTTTTGAAAAATCATGTCCCAAAAACCCAGGAAACTCCTAAGCCAAAGACATCCGATATTATATCAATTTTCTGTGGGTTTGAGGCGCTTACAACGTCGTTTTGTGTGGATGACGGACGCCAAAACATACAGCCACCATTTTCAAAAAGAACCTTTGCCGTTTCGGATTAAAAAACACCAATCGGTATTGTTACGAAAGTTGGGAAATAGCGACATGTGGCTGCAACAAAACAAGACCACCAATCTGAAACTGGCGGTTTCAAGAATAAATACCCTATTAATTCGTCCGGGAGAAACATTTTCTTTTTGCAAGACTGTTGGAAAACCAACGGCCAAAAAAGGATATCTACAAGGCATGGAGTTGTCTTTTGGCGTTGCGCGTCCTGGCATTGGCGGTGGAATTTGCCAAATATCCAATTTAATCCATTGGCTTGTATTGCACAGCCCATTGACCATTACAGAACGCTACCACCACTCTTTCGATCCTTTCCCGGATGACGGACGTGTTTTGCCATTTGGGAGCGGAGCGACGGTATTTTACAATTACAGAGATTACCAATTTACAAACAATACACCCTATACTTTTCAAATAAATTTATGGTTTAGTGAAAAATGTTTAGAAGGTGAACTACGTATAAATGAACAATTGGATTTTGCTTACCATGTTTTTGAAAAGAACCATCAGTTCATAAAATAAGGAGATGTTTATTTCCGTAAAAATGAAATATGGCGTGAAAAATATTTAAAATTCCAAGGCGGTAAAATTTTAGAAACGGAGAAACTCATCGAGAATTTTGCCCCTGTAACATATACCCCAGAAGAGTTTAAGAACTATTCTAATTAATTAGGAACAAGATTAACTAATGTTCTATTTTCAAAAAAAGAGGGCCGCCCTTGCGGGCGGCCCTCTTTAATAATTAATTCAGTTTAATTATTCCTTAACAAATTTAATTATTTGATTGTTGGCTTTCAAGAAGTAAATTCCTTCAGACAAGTTTTCAATGTTAATTTGTTCAGTAATTGTACCATTTTTAACTGTTTGTCCTAAGTGGTTTGTAATTACAAACTGTATAGGCTCAGCCAATTCAGTGCTCAATGTATAATCCAAGATATTGGTATTTAATACAGTAGAAGCTGGAATTGGATAAACACTTAAAGTAAATGCATTCTCACTTTGAGACAATTGAGTTGGAGTTAAACTACCCTTTGGAGCGGCAGCTTGAACAATGATTGACTTCATTACACTTCTGTAATTATCAAATTGAGTACAACGAATGGTGTCATTTAACTTGTTAAAAGTATAAACTGTACTCCAAGCTGTATCTCCATTGCTCCAAACTACAAAACTATTGGTGTTCAATGAATCTTTAACTTTAACAATGGTTTTACGACCTTGTACAGTTTTCACAATAGTTGGTACAATTAAATTCAAACGTGAGAAATGGAACGTATCGGTTTGTGAACATCCATTTGCATTACTGCGTTTAAACCAATTCTTTCCACTTAAGTTGATATTGGTAGTTTCTGTAGTATCACCAGTTGACCAACGGTATCTATTATAATTTAAATCTCTATTGAACGGACGCAAAGCTGTTTTAGCAGTTAAAATTGTGTCTGTATTGTTTCCAACAATGTATGGATAAACGATACTTGGTACAACTATTCTTCTAACTGGACATTTTAAAGATGGATTTGCAGATGTAGCGACAAGTCCATTCCAAGTTAACTGCTTTGATCTAGGCTTCACAAAGAAACTAGCAGAATCTGATTTATTCCCAGCTCTTTCATAGAAAACGTAACCAGAATATTTGTTGTTAGCCAATTTTAATGTATCGTTTACAGGGATATTGCACAAGGAATCAGTCATTGAAACTGGAATCACACCATTTACTAGATTTACATAAACGGTATCCACTTTGCAATACAATGCACTAGACTCTCTAATCCAGTAATAACCAGATTTTGTAGGATTAATTGCTACACCTGTATCACCAGTACTCCAAAGTCTGCTGCTATAAATTTTTGCATTCTTGGTTGTCAACTTTGCAACAATACATCCTTTAACTGTATCTACCAATGACATTGCTTTGTGTTTTGGATGTGCAGAGAAGATATTGTCGGTTCTTAATCCGATTTGTTGGATTCTTTGATCTGCATTTACAGAAGTGTCTCTTACGTTATACGCATTCACACTGTATCTTTCTTTCATGAACTCAGCAAATGCATCTTGTTCAGATCCAGCAGTTGTAAAGTTCGCAGTACTTGTAGCATTTTTGATTTTGGTTAAAGTATCCAAATCAATACGACCAGTAGACAAAGTGTTGAAAGGATAATTATCTCCACCACCAGCAAGGAAGTTTAAAGTAACTACTTTAATTACACGGTTTGTATCACCAATAATGGCACCGTTGTAAACCAATACATCTAAGATGTTTCCAGCAGAATCAATGATAGCAGCGTTTCTTACTTTAGAACCAGCAGCTTTTGTTCTGTCAAAACTAAATTTAACACCGGCAACTTGAGGGAACTGACCAGGAGTAACTCCAGGAGCAGTTGCATTCACACCATGTTCTAAAATTTTCTTAAAATTCTTAGCAGTTAAATCAACAACCGAAAGTTTGTTGTTAAATCTTAAAGAACTTTCGATATCCAATTGTGAAATATCACCTCTGGCTTTACCAGCAGCAGTATTCGGAGCAGAAGACAACAAAGTTACGTCATCACCTACAGCATAAACTTCACCAATAGCAGAACGAATTCCACCACCATTTTTGATAGAAACCATAACGTTTGCATTAGCTTTTTTAGCCATGGCCAAGTTCGCTTGAGCACTTAAGTTACCAAAGTTGGTTTCTTCTGTTCTCACAGCTGTTCTTCTACCTTCTAAAAATACGTTTGATTTACCAAATAAAAGACCATCTTTGGCTTTAATTACACTATTCACTGAATCGCACAATACTTTTACCAAAGCACCTTTAGAACCAGCAGCAAAACCAGCATTGTAAGTACCATACAAACCAGTAATAGTCGTTGAATCTGAAGCATAAACTCCATTTACTTTGTTGTCTAATACAGAAGTAATCAATTTTCCATTTGCATCGAAATCACAAACAAAACGACCTACATATTTCCATTCACTTGCATTATTTAATATTGCCAATGGGTCACCGTTTGCATTTGTAGTAACAATAGGATAAGATTCAGTAGCAACATTACCATCAATTAAACGGTCATTGGCATCAGCAGTTACAGCATGGTTACCACCTGCAATAATGATGTCAACATTTTTCAACAATGGAGCCAACGCTTTTTCGAATTTTAATTGTTGTAAGTGAGACAATACGATAATTTTGTTTACACCTTTTTTAGAAATCAAAGAATCAATTACAGGTTGTAAAATGGCAGCAAGAGCTTGCATGCTATCAACTTTAACTCCTTTAATTGTAGTAGCACCTGGAGAAGAAATATTTGCTAAAATTTGAGTAGTTGCACCAACTACACCAATTTTCTCACCATTTCTTTCAATGATAATAGAAGGTGCAATACCTCTTTTTTGATTGTTATTTGTTATGTTTGATGGTGTTTTAAAATCAATATCCCTTAAGATAGAGTCTCTAAACAAGTAACTTAAGTTTGCATCACTTGAAAAATCTAAGTTTGCACTAACAAAAGGAAACTGAGCACCAATCCAACGCTTGTCTGATCCGCTGCTTCTAATGTCAACACCAATTTGAAGGTTCAATTCAGAAGTTCCTAAATCAAATTCGTGGTTACCCAATGCAGAAACGTTGAATCCAATGATATTCATAATTGCAATATCCACACGACCAACAGAAGCACGTAAAGCAGAAGTTGTTCCGCTGTAATAATTAGAAGCTGTGCTTCTCAAAGCAATTTGTGCTTTTGCATCTTCACCTGAAGACATGAATGGACCAGGCAAAATGTTATCCCCTGAAGAAATAGTTAAGTTGTTAACGTGTTTGTCTTCAAAATAATCAACGATTGAAGCATATCTAGGAGCATCTTTTACAGCAGAAAGATTACTTTCCATGTCACCAGAATGCAAAATTTGCATTTGGAATGCGCTACGTCCATTCAATTGAATGATAGAAACTGTACCACTCACTTCATTAGAAACCAACAACAAATCTTGTCCGTTTGGACTTTCACTGCGAGGAACAAACACAATGGCTTCAGGAGCCAATTCACCCACACTGTCAATGTTTGCTTGACTTGGAGTTTTAAGGAAGTTACGCGTGTTGATATAATTAACATAACGTGGAGATGCTGGATCAGTAATGTTATAAATCATTACACCACCTATTCTTTCAAGACCAATAAATGCGTAAGTAGAATCTAAGATTGTACCGATTGTAATGGCTTCAGGCTCTGGACCTTTGTCGTCAGAACGGTTCTTCTTGGTATTGTTTGTACTACTTACGTTGAAAAATGAAGGATATTTAGCAGCAGTAATTTTTTCAAATTCATCTTTGCTGTCATAAACTAAAGCACCAGTTGTTCCATTCCAAATAGAGAATGAACGTCCACCAAAACTAAACGCACTATCAAACTTACCGTCGTTGTTAAAATCACCATACTTGCTGGTAACTTTTAATCTTCCACGTGCATTTGTGCTTTTTAACAAAGCAACTGCAGTAGCACCACCAAATTTAGCAGTATCTAATTTATAAGTTGAAGTTCTTAAATCTGTTTCTTCATTGTTTGCTGTACCCCAATCGGCACGAACATCACCTTCGTTTGCTGTTACCAAATAAGTAGTTGAACCCACTTTGTAAGAAGCAATGGCGTCAGGTTGGTACATACCAAAAACTTTAATGGTATCAATGGCAATGGTAGTTCCTTGATTTGAAGGATCTAAACCTTGTCCAAGAATGTTGTGGTTTTTAAAACCTAAAGGCAATAATTGTGTAATTTTTGAACTGTCTAAGTTTAAAACAGCCAAACAGTTGTTTTCTTGACAAGTAACCCAAGCGGTTTTATTGTCTTCAGAAACGGTGATATACTCTGGTTCCAAATCTTCTGCAACCGTAGAGCTTCTTAAAATTGAGTCTTTTGCATTTACTATTTTACCAGTAATTTTAATTTTTTTATCGATCGCAACATTGTTAAATGCAGTGAAACCTGCTGTTTTTACATTTGCATTGGTTAAGCTGGCAACGCCACCTGAAATATCAATGATGCTCACAGAACCTTCTGGATCTGTTTGATAGTTCAAAGGCTCACCTTCATTGGCAACCAATACTTTCTTACCATCTTTGGTAAATGTTAACATGTCAGGATTCGCACCAACTCTAACTTGACTTAAGTAAGCACCATTAGAAGCGTTAAAGAATACTACTTTACCGTTTGCCAATTTGCCTGTAGAGTCAAGAACAGTAATAGCAAAAAATTCGCCATATGCTGCAACAGAAGTTAAATCAGAACCATAACCCGCAAGGCTAATGGTGTCGATTAAGGTAGGATTTGATGGAGTTGAAATGTCAACCATTCTCAAAGAATTGGTAGCGCCATTTGTAACAAACATCTTTTTGTACTTTGGAGAATAAGCCACAATCTCCGCCGCACCCTTGTCAAAGAGTCCGGTTTTGTGTCTTCCCAAGAATACCGGAGTAATCTGAGCACTAACCACTTGAACCGCCGAAAGCAGCCCCAATAGTAAAGTGAATTTGTAAAACGTGTTTTTCATAGTTTATTTTAGTTCGAACTCCAAAATAACACCCCGAATAACACCCAAAAGTGATGAACAGATTAAGATAATGTAGTATTTTTAGAAGTTGTTTACATTGACAAAATCTATTGGAAACATTAATTTAGCATTTATTTCACGCCAAAACCCAAATATTACATTGTTGAACTTTGAAACTCTACTCTGGCAATTTCAAGATTCTTTCGCTGCCAATCAATTCATCTTTATCAAATATCTGAATCAAATATACCCCTGCCAAATCTGGCAATCGAATGCCATTTGCACCCACTTTGTAATGTTCAGCGAGCAATGCTCCTTGAACATTCCAAACGACAACCTTTAAGTCTCTAAGGTTGAAATCCTTAGCGAAATAAATTAAACTGTTGCTTGGATTTGGATAAAACAAACGTTCAGCTTTTGCAATTTTTGCCACAGAGTTTGTTTTAAATACCTTACATTCACTTGTATCCTTGCATCCATCTAATTCCATTGCAACAGCAAAACGGCCTGGAGAAATGGGTTTGAAAATTGATTGCGTTTCACCCGCTACCCATTTATACCCACTGTCGCAGAATAACCATTGGTAATTATCCGCCAAATCTGTGGCATTTAAAAATTCTCCGTTAATTAATATGCTTTTGTTAATGTTAATGATGTCTGCAGAAATTTCCAAAATGCTATCACATCCAGCAAAGTTTATCAATGTATCAAAATAAGTACCCGATTTAATTATAAAGTATTTGCGAGAAGGCACTCTATACTTCCTACATTGTTTTATATTAATTTTGTTATAAGAATTGTTGGTAATTACTAAGTCGGTGGTAACAATACTGTCGCAACCTGCAACATTAACCAGAGTATCTTTATAAATACCCGATTTATTCCAAATGTATTTTTTTGAAGGACTCTCAAACGAACCGCAAGCAAAATCATTGTAAAAACTATTGGTTGCTTTTGATTTCAATACATAAGAAATCACACTGTCACATCCCAAATAATTGGTTAAAGTATCATAATACGTTCCTTCCGTATATACTGTTTTATTGTTTGTGGGGATGGTATACGTTCTACAGAAATTCACCTTGGTCACACTTTGTGTGGAATTCAGAATATTTACATCAATAAAAAGCAAAGAATCACACCCGATATAGTTCTTTAACGTGTCGATATAAACACCTGATTTTCTAACTTCTCTTTTGGAAATAGGCATTTTAAACACATCGCAACGTGTTTCTTTTGAAAAAGTAGAATCTGGACCCACCCGCAATACTATGGTAATTAAACTGTCGCAACCCGCCGCATTTAACAAGAAATCCTGATAAACCCCACTTTGAGTATAAGTGTTTTTTTTACTTGGACTCAAGAAATTAGAACAAGTACGAACAACCATTTTTGACGCTGTACTTTTGCGAATGGTCAGTATAATTTTCATTGCAGAATCACACCCTTGTTTGGTTAATAAGGTATCGTAATAAGTGCCTGAAGCAGTGTATATATATTTTTTCGAAGGGGATGGATATCTATCGCAACGCACAACCGTATCTATCTTGGAAATTACATCTTGAGACAACACTACCCCTTTTACCCAATTGGAATAACTTCCTGTTAAATTGAAATTTTTCAACGTACCGTTGTTTCCATAAGCTGACCAATCGAGCAATGTTTTAACCGTGGTATTGCTAGCCGAAGCCTTGCCTTGATTGAAATTGTAATATGCACGTAAAGTTTTATCGTAAGTACAATATTTAGAATTTTTGTAAGCCGAAATTTCAGCTGGGGTTTTAACTCTTTTCCAGATTCTGACCTCATCAATTAATCCACTCCAAGGACGATAATATGAATAGTGATTTCCGATGGTTAAAGGAATAAGTCTAGAATCTCCAATTGCCATATCTTCTGAAAGGGTATCTACAGCAACACCATCTACAAACATTCTTACAACCTTACCATTATAGGTTACCGCAACATGGTGCCATTTATTTAATGTTAAAACTGGCTTTACCGTATTTAATTCTGCTGTAGAATCATCATTAATAGAAAAATGCAGTCTTCCATTGTTTCCTGCGGCCAACACATAACCACGGTTTGAAGGTTCATCGTATTTTGCTAAAATCGTTCCGTCATAGGTTTCTGTTTGCCAGTAATTGGCATATATCCATGCTTCTAAAGTTAAAGTTGTTCCAACTAAAGCCACAGAGGAGTCCTTGCCACACTCAACCCTATCGTCGTTGCCATCAAAATCCAATGCATTTTGTGCCGACAACATTCCTATTAACATACCAAAAATGGCACATATCAAAATCTTCGCTTTCATTTTATTCTATCACTATTTGAGATCCGGATTGAAAATCATCCCCCATAAGGACAACAAAATACAAACCAGGCGACAAAGATAGGTTAAGTTCTAAATTTGATTGACCATTCACTTCTTGTTGTGTTACCACTTTGCCAGAATATGAATAAATCAATATATGTGCGTTTTTAATTCCAGTTGGAATTTTTGCAAATATTTTTCCTTTTGTTGGATTGGGATACAAAACAAGTGGATTGGAAAGAATGAATTTGATGCTGCTGATTTTGAATCCAAATCTAACCTCCGTGGTATCAGAAATACATCCATCGTCGTTTACTGTATTTACAAAAATCTTGACAATGGTGTCTGCCCCTGGTTCATACACATACTGATATAATGTGTCGTTTCTGGTAAAATCATTGTTCCAGTAGGTTTTGGTGGATGGATTTTCGACTTTCAAAGAAACACCCGAATTTACATTGTAATTGATGGTAGAAATAATGGGTTTATTCGGAGCTGGAATAATGTAAATAGTATCAGTTAAGTAATTGGTACAACCCACACTGTCTATTGCGTTTAACTCTATTGTATTATAGCCAGTATCTTTTAAACCAATTGTTAAAGGCAATTGCCCAACAACAATGGTTCCACGCGGTTGAATCTGCCAATAAGCATCATTTGATATCATGAAATCTTGAGGATATTGAACAAAGATTTCGGCATTTTGACAAAATACTTTGCCTTTGGGGAAAAGCAATTGATTGGAATTTGATTTCACAAAATTCATGGTAAAAGAATCAATAAAAACACAACCACCTTTTGAAGTTCTCACCAATTCCATTTTTAGCTTGGCTTCTCCTTTGACCATTACAGAGAATTTAACCCCATCCCCCGAAACAAAAGAATCAACAATGTTATTATGAATTGTTCTCCATAAATACTTTTCGCCCACTTTATTTTTATTGGAATCAATAAATTCATAGGTTTCAGAAAAGCAATATTTTTTTTGTCTAGGACCTGAAATATATCCAACTGGCATTGAATCCACAAATACGGAAAAGGTATCTCTGTATCCATATTGCCACCAAGTACCGGATGCGGATTTCATTTTTTTCAATGGACGCACACTGTAAAGGTGCGATCCCAAAGAATCAAAAATGGTATGAGATTTTGAAGTTCCTTTAATAGATTCAAACCTAGTCCAACTATTTCCATTCCACTTCTCAAACAACAAAGAATCAAAAGCGGTGGTATCATTGTTCCATTGTGCGGTAAAACTCAAATCACAATTATTTACCACTTTAAAATCTGTTAATTTAGCCACATTGTACATTCTTAAAGTTGGATCTCCCATTAATGCAGCATGAGCACCTGATTGAAATGCTGCAGCATTATATACAATGTAAGAGTTCATTGTTGTTAATACTGATTTCGACAATGGCTCACCCAAGGCAGATTCGTGTACCATCCAATAAGGTCTGCCACTCCAGGCCGATGCCAATCCCCAACCTTTACTTGCCAATGGTGCCCTTAAATAATTATTCTGATTGTCCCAGTCACCAAAATAACTGCCAAACATCATAGAGAACGGATTTAGCAAGCTGTCTTTTACAAAATCAGCTGAAGAACCAACACCACCTGCAGATGTATACGCTCCACTGCCACAAGCATAAGCCAGCAAATAACTATTTTTATTCATTTCGGTTCTAAAATCTAATTCCGCAATTTTATCGCCTACAAAAGGAGCATAATTTCTGAATCCACCCGATGCAAATGCTTCTGAGTTAAAATACCCAAAGTTGTCATCAATGAGTGCTCTGTTTTCAGCAATATAAACACCAGTTCTAAAATTGGTTGCTTTTTGCAAATATCGTTTAATTAAAAAGGTATCATTTCCAAATGCGGGCATGTTAAACAAATCCACTCGTCCAACAGGAATCTGTGAGTACTTTATAGCATTTGCAGCTGTATTGGTCGGATTTATGCGGGAAATATCAAATTTGCCGTCATTGGCGATGTTTTTATTCTCAGATCTACTTGCAGTGGAATTGTTCACAGAGTTGTCTGTCCAATTTGCTGTAAAATTCCCATAATATAAGTCTGCCGGCCAAGCGCCTGTATGCTCACTGTGCCCATCTGGAGCAAAATTTCCACTGTACGGAACCGGTACATGTCCTAATAAATAAATCGATTTTATATTGACAGAATCGGCTTGCCATTTGGAATAAATCCAACTTTTTACATCCGTAACTTTTGCATTTCGCGCAACATAATGTGTATCCAAACTCCACCCTTCTGATTTTAAAAGATGAATATACTCATTAATTTCTGATTTCAGTGTGGTTTTATAGTTTTCGTCAATAATCATTAACACCTTTCCTAAATTGGTTTTAGCCGGAATTTCAAAGCCCGCCAAAATATATCCGTTGCCGGTAAAACCGGTAAAAGAAGTTGAAGTACGAGCCACACGATATTCTTTTTTGGAACCCAATTTATAGGCTGTATCTACATATTTAAGAACGGTATCACTCACAGTTGCAAGTAAATCCCAGCCTTTATTGTCGGATTTTTTTGTATAAATATCGTAGCTGACAGAGTTTTTTTGACCCAACCA
>CAMAQS010000048.1 GCA_945860565.1 Chitinophaga pinensis
CGCTAATATTTAAGACGGTTTTCTTTAATAACTAAGATGAATTTTATACTGAAATTTAATGGATGAGTGAGACTAAAATCTCAAAAATTCGATTCTTCAAACTATTGAATTACCTAGTAATTAATTAAACAATCCAAGAGAGTTTAGACTTAAAAATCTTTAAGTTACGCCGTAAGTTCTATTGATTCGTTGATGTCGGTGTAGATATCCTGCGTATACTGCGAAATCTATCTTTATAATATTTTTGAGACAACTTGTCTACTCTAATGCCTCCGTGGGATGCGGAATGGATGAAATAGATGTCACTTGAATTTTCTATGACAATTCCAACATGGCCCAATTGTCTAGAACGCGAATTTCGTCCTGTAAAACAAATGATGTCACCGGGTTGTGTATTTTTAATGCTGACTTTTTTGCCTACTTTTTTATATTCTCGGCTGCTTACGGGTAGATTAATACCGAAGGTTTGATCGTAACAATAATGTACAAAGCCACTACAATCAAATCCGGTAGAAGGCTTTTTCCCTGAAGCGCAATAGCGTGTATTTAAGTGTGAATGCGCTTCTTGCAACAATGCATTCATGCTTGGGATGCTTAACGGTTCAAGAGTTAAGTCTTCCAAGTCTAGCGAATCCTCAAAATTCACATAAACACTGTCGGCATATACATCTAAACTATCAGGAAGATTTGAGTTTTGAGCCTGAATCTCACATCCCCCCAAATAAAAGAAAGTTAAAAGGAGGAGTAGAATTTTCATTGTTTTGGTAAAGTTTTAACAAACGCTGTGTATCTTTCTTGATAGGTTTTGCCTGGTTTTCCACCCAATGATTGCCATAATTTTTTCATTTCGGCTATTCTATTAGTTGGATTGGGATGTGTACTTAGAAATTCCGGCATGCGCGCTCCACCGCCAGTATTCTCCATTTTTTGAAAAAACCCGCTGGCACCAGCAGCATAATAAGAGGTATTGTATAACCAGCGTACACTGTATTCATCTGACTCTTTTTCTGCATCACGCCCATAACCCAATTCCGCAATATTACCGGCAATGCGTGCAAGTTGACCTTTGCCTTGGCCAAATGCCAAATCCATCAAAATACCTACTCCATATTGACGCGTCATTGCATCCGTGCTGTGTCTTTTTTCTGCATGGGCCATTTCGTGTCCCATTACGCCTGCCAACTGGTCTTCGCTTTCGAGGTATTTTAAGATTCCTGTATAAAAGTAAATGTATCCGCCTGGAGTACAAAAGGCATTTAAGACTGAATCATTGGCAATAATGCGGATTCTCCAAGCAAAATCTTTAGAGTGGTCCAACGTGTTGTTTTTTAGGATACTATCTCGAACAGAATAGATATATTTATAAATAGCGACATTTGATTGGCTATCTAAGAGTTGTTTTTTATTTTGCTCATCAATACTATTGGCAACTTGAGAACCAAGTTCAACATCTTTGGAAACGGGGAATACATTAAAGCTTTTGTTTGTACCGCCGCATCCGATGATTAAGGAGAGTATAATAAGTGAAATAAAAATAAGGGATATTGGTTGTTTCATGAGATATTGATTTTACTGCAAAAATAGCGAATTCGGGTTAGATTTGGTAATTAAGGATAATGGTCATCCAATTTGTAGCAACGCGATTTATCGCGTTGCTACAAATTCAAGTGTCAAGACAAACGGGTTTATTTCCTTTAAAATGGATATCCAATGCCAATGCCAATAGCAGATTCATTTAGGATGTAACTGACAAATAATCATTGTAGCAACGCGATTAATCTAAAATTTCCTTATCTTGCAAATATGAATAATCGATAGTCATGAATTCGAAAATTTCCTATCACCGAAACATTCCAGGCACAATACTCGGCGCAATTGGAGCAGGCATAATTATTATGTTTAATGGTTACAATTATTTGGCATACTCGTTTATTGTTGCGGGTGCAGTTTTACATATAAAAGCATTGTTTTTTTCTTCAAAGAAATAACATTTGTAGAAACACGATTAATCGCGTTTTTACAAATGTTGTGATTTATTGCCAATGAAATTGCAACTTCATTCAGGTAATGTTATTATTTGGTTTAGAAACACGATTAATCGCGTTTTTACAAATGTTGTGATTCATTGCCAATGAAATTGCAAATTCAATCAGGTAATGTGACAATATGATTTAGAATCATTTTTAAATTTTTGTTCCCTACCCATTTTCTCGGATTATTCAAGATGTAATTGCTGAATCTTAAATATTCGTTTTCATTTCGGATAATCCTATCATAGAAGCGGTTTTGCCATTTAAAAGATGGATTAAATTTATGAATTTCAAAGGAACACCTTCCTTTATACCATCGAATGATTCTCGATAAATTTTCATTTAACATCGGGTTTTTGGCGCCAGTAATTCCGCCACCTAAGGAATAATCAATAATTCGCAATTTTTGGTCTTCTGTTTTATTTATTATTATTATGCCATGCACATGATCTGGCATTACAACAAATGGTCCCAATTCGGCATACTCGAACATATTTGGAATTTCTTCCCAATATTCTTTTGCCAATACACCTGATTTGCTCGCAGAAAGAAATGCAAAGGAGTTTATCTTGGTTGATTTATTATTAATGGACATTTCCGTCAAAATTGTAGGTTTCATAATTTCTCCAAAATGACACTTCCTCGGGGAAAGGCAGATTGTCACATAATATGCACCATTGTTTCCGTAATCCCACCATTGTGCTCTGCGTGATTCTTTTCGATATTTGTTGCGAAATTTATCGAGTTTAAATTGACCAAAATTTGTTGTGTTATCTGTTTTATTGAATGTATTCATGCCTTAAAATGGCAAACGTAATAACCGATCATGATGAGTCCTTTGTGGTTTATACAAATGTGAATGATGTAATTTGGAATTTGTTCAACAACCCAAATTCAATGGGATAAATATGGTGTGCGAAATATTGCCCGTGTTGTAGAAACGCGATTAATCGCGTTTCTACAACAAAATAAATTTCCAAATGCCAATTTGAAGGCAAATCCGAATGGATTAATCACGTTACGACATGGTTTCAAATGCCAATACAAATGGGTTTATTCGTTTAAAATGGATATCCGATGCCAATTGCAATGGCTGATTCATTGAGAATGTAATTTCGAATGGTGTTGTTTTGAATGCTTTCACTGAGCAACCAACGCTGGTTTTTATCCAAACTTGGATCCCGCAAAGGCCAACCCCAATCCACCCTAAACATAAAAATACTCAAATCGAATCTAAAGCCAATTCCTGTATTAAGGGCAATTTCTTGAACAAAGTTATTTCTGTGAAATACACCAATATCCGGATTTACGACAGATATTTTATTTAAGTTCCAAATGTTTCCAGCATCTAAAAAAATGGCAGCTTCCAATAGTTTTCTAACCAAAACAAATCGATATTCAAAATTGGCCTCCAATAATAATTCTCCTGACCTATCAATCAAGGAGGCAGATCCTGTTGGCGTATTCCCTGGACCTAAACCCCTTGGTTTCCATGCTCTTAAGCTATTGCTTCCCCCAATGAAATATCGTTTGTCATAGGGCACAACAGAGCTATTGCCATAGGGAACGGCTAAGCCAGAGTTAAATCTAAAAGCCACGCTGTTTATTTCGTCGATATTTCGTTTTATCCGAATTTCTGCTTCAAATTTGGTGTACTGAAAATAACCTACTCCAAAAAGTTTATAACTACTGTCGCTTGCAAAATTGGACTCAGTGAGATATCGATACAACCGATGAAAATTACCACTTGTTTCTAATCCCAATCGAACAAATTTTGTGGTTTTTCCCGGCTTATTCTGATTGTCCGCATAAATCATACCCAGTTTTACCGGTGTAATAATCTGATCGGTAAAAACCCTTCTCACAAAATCTTGGTCCAACTTAGGCAATTGTGGCAAAAAGTTGGGGTCAATAATGTTTCTATTGTAACTAATTTCTATGGGTGTATAATACCAGCTGAAGTTCCGCCCAATAAATTGCAACGATAAAGATGCTGGAAGTGAACTACGTGTAAAATTTGGATTTTGTTCATATTGAAAACTCATTGATAACAATGTGCTTTTTTGATTGTATCTCCGAATGGCCTTTATATTATCTAGTCTTTCAAAACTGGGAAGTTTTAAACTCGCCACAACACCTTGTTGTAATCCTGTGAAAAAGTCGTTGAAATTTGCTTTTTTGAAAATGGCCTCGTAGGACGTAATGGTAGAGAATTTGAAAAATTCTGCGTTTCCGAAGGTGTTTTTATTGGTAAATGACAATATTCCCGCTAAACCAAAACTTCGCTGTGCAGATGTTTGAAAGTTCAAACCAGAGCTTCCTTGTGGAGAGTATAATACTTGTGGTTCTGCAGATAAACTCATGCGGGGAGCAGTTCTTAACTCGATAACTGGCGATATAATACCGCTTTTTTCGTCAATGGTCTGCCCAATATTTACCGAGTTAAATAGTCCCAAATCCAACAAACCCCTATAAGATTCAGTCCATCTAGTTTGACTAAATTCTTCGCCACTGTCTAAACGGATTACCTTGTCTAAAATGTATGAATTTAAAGGATAGTGGTTTAATCTTATCAAAAGACCGGGAAATCTGACTATTTCTGGATATTTATTTTTGGCATAAACGGAGTTAGAAGCAAGTGTAATTTGCACATTCCCTATTTTGAATTTTCTATGGGTTGTGTCGTTTTTGGGGGGATCCATGATGACCAAAACAACAGCTTGCTTTAGTGTTTTATTGGTGTCTAGGGTAAATCGAAAAGATTCCGACGAAACCGTGAAATATCCGTTGTCTCTAAATAGCTTACTGAAATCATCTTTAGCGGCATTGATGTTGTTTAGATTACATGGCCACCACAAGCGGAATTTGTCGCTGCTTTTTATTGCGCTATCCAACATTCTAGTTAATACTGAATCTGGTGCTTTTCGATTAACTGCGGATATCTTGTAGGGGGATTCTGTTGTCGCCGTATAAACCACCTTCGCATTCCGTCCTCTTTTTGTTACTGCAGTGGAACAGGTGGCATCGAAATAACCCTCATTAAATAGGAAATTTTTGATGTTTTCAGAAGAAACATTCACCAATGCCTGATTTAGTAAAACCGGTTCTTCCCCAAAATCTTGCCTGAATTTTCTGCGCCACGATACTGAATCACTCAGCTCTGGATGGTGTTTGTATGTTCCCAATGCATAAATCCATAAGAAAATAGGCATCTGATTGAAAAATACACGTTTGTTGGTTCTATGTAGAATTTGTGCCTTTAACTCTCCTTCTTTTCGGTGTTCAGATTTAATAATTACTTCGTTTTTTTTGAGCAAATATTTACCTGAAGGGATTGTACGTTTTATTCCACAACTAAAAAATGTGACCACAACCACAACAAATGCGAAAACCTTGAAAGGAAAATGTGCATATTTGTATGGATAAGATGGGTTCACTGGCGGAAATTAAACTATTTGCTTCATTGCGAATGCCGAAGTTCAGGCAAAAATATGGTCTATTTTTGGTAGAAGGTCGAAAAGGGGTAGAGGAAGTATTCCACAGTAACTTGGAAATCGACCGAATTATGGTCACCCCAGCCTACACTCAAAAGTTTGATCCCCCAAAAAATGCAGTCGAAATATCTGAAAAAGAATTGCAGAAAATATCAAATTTCGATACCCCACCTGGGATATTGGCCGTTGTGCACATCCCTCAAACGCCTGATGAAATACCAACCGAGTCGCCTTTTACTTTGGTTTTAGACGGTATTGCAGATCCCGGAAATTTGGGTACAATTATTCGTATCGCCGATTGGTATGGCATTAACAATGTGTTGGTTTCCAATGATTCAGTGGATGTTTACAATGCAAAATGTATTTCCGCATCCATGGGCTCATTTGTAAGAGTAACTACACATTACACCGATTTGAAAATTGCACTACCCAAGTTTAGTGAGGTGTTCGGTGCTTTTTTAGATGGAAAAAGCGTGTATGAAATATCATTACCCTCTGACTTGAGCAATCGGGCTTTGGTTATTGGGTCAGAATCTCATGGCATACGTCCAGAAATCGTTCCTTTTATTCAGCAACGCGTTACCATCCCCAAAAAAGGAAAAGCGGAGTCCTTAAATGCGGGAATTGCCACCGCTATTTTGGTGGATAGGCTGTTGGTTTCATAAGTTAAATCCGCCTAAAAAATTCGTTTGTCGAATTTGAAATAATCCCCCCAAAAGTTAATTATCTTTGTATAAGTAGGAGTTTTTTCATGCCCAGTAACACCCAAGAAATTAAAGAAAAATTAAGCGAATTTATTCGTAAATATTACCTCCAACAGTGGGTTGTTGGGCTATTGTTTTCTTTGGTGCAACTCTCGGTTTTATTCCTATTTATTAATTATATAGAACATTTTTTCTGGTTAAATACCACTACCCGTGGATTCTTATTTTATGGTTGGTGGATAGCATTTATAGGTCTTTTGGGTATTCAAGTGGCAAAACCATTGCTTAAGTTCCTTGGAAAGGGGAATCGTTTGTCTAATGAAGAGGCCGCCAAAATTATTGGAAGCCATTTCCCAGAAATTCAAGATAAATTATTGAATTTATTGCAACTAGAACAAATGTCTCAAACAACTGACCATTCTGAATTCTTGGTTCGTAGTATTGAGCAAAAGACCGTTTCACTCAAACGCTTTTCATTTATCAACGCCTTAGATTGGGTATCCTACCGTAAGAGTTTAAAACGATTCACCTTGCTTTTGTTGGTTTTTTTGTCTTGGGGGATGTATGATTCTTCCACCATTTCAGCCGCGACCAAAAGATGGGTAGAACACAATACCAAGTTTGTAAAAACGGCCCCCTTTCAATTTGTACTCCTGAACAACGATTTGCTTGTTTCGGAGAATGAAGACCTCGATTTGCGATTAAAACTTACGGGTAATGAGATTCCAACCACAATATTGTTGCAGATTGATGGACAAAATATTGAAATGCAAAATATAGGACGCAACACCTTTAGTTACTCCCTAAAACAGTTGCGGAAAAATACAACATTTCGATTTGTTGCCAATGATTTCAACAGCGATGAACATATTGTTAAAGTTCAGAAGTTGCCAAAATGGGGTGGTATATCGCTGCGTGCAATCTATCCAGTACATACCTCAAAACCTTCTCAAGAAATCAATGCTTACGAGGAAATTTCAGTTCCAGAGGGTACCGTGTTAGAATGGAGAATCAATACCTTAGATGCCGATGAGTTGAACTTTTTGCAAAAGAATACTTGGAGAAAATATGCAATTTCTGCAAAAACCATTCTTTTGAAAACGTCATGTTATCTCATTGAAAACGTTAAAGCAAGCATCAAAAAAGAGGGCCGTACTTTGAAAGATACTTTTCAAACCAGCATAATTCCTATTAAAGACGAATACCCAATAGTTTCGGTTGAAAAAGGACAATCTCAGAACAACGAAAATGTATGGCATTTTAGCGGATTTGCTACCGATGATTACAAAGTGCAATCTATTAAGTTCTATTATAGAGTGCTCGCGGGAGGAAAAGAAAACAGCGCATTGAGCTATCAAGAAGTTTCAATTCAACAACCTATGAGCTCGGAATCGGTGTTTCAACATACGCTGAATGTGCAATCCATGAATGTAAAACCCGGCGATGAGATTGAATACTATTTTCAAGTCTCCGACAATGACGCCCCAAATGGATACAAAAAAACGCGAACTTCTTTAGAAAAAATTAAGCGTCTGGGAGAAGAACAATACCGCGAATTGGTGGAAAATAGCAAAGAACAATTGGAGAAACAATTGGCAAATAGCCAACAAAATACCAAGAAATTAAGTGATGCTTCCAAAAAAATTGAAGAATCTCTGCGCAAATCATCTAGTATGAACTTTGATGAAAAGAGCAAAGTGAAGGATTGGGCAAACCAACAACAAAAACAACTGGATTTGTTAAAGGATGCATTAAAACAACAAGAAAAAGTTAACCGCCAACAAAAAGAGTTGAAGCTAGAAGATCCTGAACTAAAAGAACGACGCGAAGAATTGCAAGAACGGATGGAAAGACTGGAGGATCCTGAAATGCAAAAGTTGTTGAATGAGCTCAAAGAACTTTTAGAAAAAAATGCGCCCAATGAAGATGTTCAAAAGGCCATGAAGGATGTAGAATCTGCCTTTCAAGAAAGTCAAAAAGAAATGGAATCTTTGATGGAGCAATTGAAAGAATTACGACTGGAAGAGGGAATCAAAGACCAAGCCAAACAGCTTAAAGAATGGGCTCAAAAAGAAGAAAAACTGGCAGAAAAAACAAAAAATGCCAATTTAAAAGATGCCAAAGAAAAGAGCAATATTGAAACTGCACTAAATGAACAAGCCCAAAAGTTAGAAGAACTTAAACAGCGAATGGCTGAGTTAAAAGAGCAAAATAAAGAGTTAGAGAAACCAATGCCATTAGACCTTGGTGAAAAACCACTAGATGAAGCCCAAAAAGCAAATCAAGAGGCTCAAGATAAACTAGGTCAAAACAAGAAGCAGGAATCGGAGCAAAAACAAAAGGAAGCCCAAGAAAAGGCCGAAGAAGCCCAAGAAAAAATGGAAGAAAGTCTCCAAAAAGCCAAAGAGGAACAAACAGCAGAAGATTTGCATACACTAAGGGCGTTGTTGGAAAATTTAATTGTGGTTTCAAAAAAACAGGAAGATGTGTTTACCGAATTAAGCCAATTAAAGTCAGACAATCCGAGAGTGCTTGCTCTAAATAAACAACAAATTCAAATTAAAGAATTATCCTTAAATATAGAAGATAGTTTGCGGGCATTGGCAAAACGGCAACCCATGGTTTCAGATATGGTTACAAGAGAAATTGCCAAAGTGAATTCAAATATGGATTTGGCATTCCAAAAATTGAAAATTCGCGATATACGCAACTCCAGTATGTACGAGCAGTATGTAATGACAGGGTACAATAATTTGGCCGTAATGTTGATGGAGAGTCTGAAAAACGTTCAGCAGAAAATGAATCAACAAAGCAACTCTAAGTCCAAGAAAAGCAAGAGCTGTTCCACTCCCAAGCCAGGAAATTCAGGAAAAGGATCAAAAGGAAAAGACGGAAAGTTATCAGAATCGCAAAAGAAATTGGGAGAAATGTTGCAAAAAATGCAACAAGGCAATCAAAAGGGCAACGGACAAACGGGTAAACAAGGCGAAAATAAAAAACCAGGTAGTTCTGGCGAAAAACAAGGTGAAGGAAAAGGGAAAAGGGGTTTAAGTCAGGAATTGGTCGAGGCTGCACTCATGCAAGAACAACTCAGACGAGATATTGAGAAATTAAAGAAAGAAGCATTAAAGCAAGGAAATTCTGGTATGTCTGAAAATTTACATCAAGTTGATAAACTGATGGAACAGCAAGAACGTGATTTAATTAACGGTAAACTTACACCTCAATTGATAGAGCGCAATAAAGAGATTCTAACCCGTTTATTAGAGCATGAAAAAGCAGAAAGACAACAAGGTGAAGAAGATAAAAGAGAATCAAACAATGCCAAAGTTTACTCTCCCGCACCTCCGCCAGAGTTAAAGGCCGTGACCCTTAAAAAATTAAAAGAAAAAGAAATGTTGCGCAGAAAACCTGCTCAATTAAATGAGTATTATCAAAAAACAGTAGACGATTATCTTAGGTTAGCTAACCCCTGAGCCCGAATTTACATCGCCCGATGGTTGCATGAAATACAATTTCCCATCGCTGTTTTCGGCCATAAGAATCATCCCTTCGCTTTCGATTCCACGAATTTTTCTGGGGGCTAGATTTTTTAAATACAAAACCGTTTTCCCGATAACCTCTTCTGCCTTGAAATGTTCTGCAATTCCCGACAAAACCGTTTTTGTTTCCAAACCAACCTCTAATGTTAGGTGCAACAACTTATCGGCCTTAGCTACTTTTTCGCAAGAAATCACTTTTGCAATTCTCAAGTCTAATTTAGCAAAATCATCATAAGAAATTGAGCTTTTTTCTGGTTTCTGAGTAACTTGCTCTTCAACAATTGAAGGTGTCGAAGCCGCCAATGACTGGGTTAATTTTTCCATTTGTTTTGTGATTAATTCGTCTTCTATCTTTTCAAACAACAAAGAGACTTCGCCAATTTTATGGTTTTGGGGGACGTCTAGCCATTTTCCGTCAAGCCAAAATGACTTTTTTGTTTCAGAATCAATTTGAAGATTTAATTGGGTTATTAATTTCTGATGGGTAAATGGCAAAAATACTTCGGTGGCAATGGCCAAATTGCATAGAATTTCAAATGCAAATTGTAAAATTTCTCCTGTTTTGGCTTCATCCGTCTTGATTAATTTCCACGGTTCGTTGTCTGCCAAATACTTATTCCCATACCTTGCTAATTCAATAAGTCCTACCTGTGCATCTCTAAATTTAAATTTCGATAAATCCTCCAAAATGGGTTGAATATAGGTATTGCTGAGCTGTGTAGAATCAAAAGAATGGGTTTTTTTGGGGATGTTGCCATTGTAATATTTGGAAAGTAACACCAATACGCGGTTTGCGAAATTTCCAAATATTCCTACCAATTCACTGTTAACCCTTGTTTGATAGTCTTTCCATGTGAATTCACTGTCTTTGGTTTCAGGAGCAATGGCGGTAAGAACATACCTTAATTCATCTTGTTTGTTGGGAATTTCTTCTAGGTATTCATTTAACCAAACTGCCCAGTTGCGGGAGGTGGAGATTTTTTGTCCCTCTAGATTTAGAAATTCGTTTGCAGGGACGTTTTCTGGTACTACATAACCGTCACCACGCAAGTGTAACATGGCAGGGAAAATAATGCAATGAAAAACAATGTTGTCTTTTCCGATAAAATGAATAAGCTCTGAATCTCCGGTCCACCAATCTTGCCAATCATCGGGTCGGGCTTCTTTTGTAGCTGAAATATAACCAATGGGTGCTTCAAACCAAACGTATAAAACCTTTCCAGGTTCATTTGGGATGGGAACAGGAATTCCCCAATCCAAGTCTCTGGTCATAGCACGTTCTTTTAATCCGTCATTTAGCCAGCTTTTGCACTGACCCAATACTGAATTTCTCCAGTGACTTTGATTGGAAATATATTCATTTAAAAAATTTTCTTGAATTTCATCAAGTGGCAGGTACCAGTTTTTAGTTTGTTTTAATATAGGTGTGCTTCCACTAAGTGCGGAAGTTGGATTAATTAACTCTGAAGGACTCAATGTAGAGCCACACTTCTCGCATTGGTCGCCATAGGCTCCGTGGTTTCCACATTTGGGACAATCGCCAGTGATGTATCTATCGGCAAGGAATTGTTGAGCATTTTCATCAAAATATTGTTCGGAAACAATTTCCTTGAATGCCCCTTTGTTCAATAAATTTAGAAAAAAATCTTGGGCGGTTTCGTGGTGGATGGCATTAGACGTACGACTATAGATGTCGAATTTTATCCCAAAATCTTTAAATGAATCTCCAATAATTTTATGGTATCTATCCACGATGTCCTGGGGCGTTAATCCTTCCTTTTTAGCGCGCAAAGTAATAGGTACACCATGTTCATCGCTTCCGCAAACAAAAAGGACTTCTTTCTGTTGCAATTTTGTAAATCGTGCGTAGATATCTGCGGGTATATAAACACCAGCTAAATGGCCGATGTGGACAGGGCCATTGGCATAGGGGAGGGCCGCAGTGATGGTAATTTTTGACATTGTTACAAAAATACAGCAAATACCCAGAAGATTTTGGCGTTAGGGAACAACAATTTTTGGTTTATATGATGATGGATTTATTGTATAGGAGATTCAGGTATTTTAAGTTCCTCCAATATTTTTTTTGCCATTTCTGAATTTGTGACGGTTACATTTATTTTTTGACCTGAGACAGTATGTATGTGTAGGATTATTTTGCCTGTGGTGGTGTAAGCACTCCCTAGTTTTTTACTTTTACGCAATCCCCATCCCCCAAAGTCTTTTAAAGGACTGATTTCTCTGACACTGGCGTCTTTAATTTCTTGGAAGGGAATTTTCCTAGATTTCAATATAAAGGGGAAATAGCGGTATTCAAATTCATTGGAGTTTAATTTCCACTCCAATCGGATGCTGAAAAATAGAGCGATTATCAACACCAGTAAGTAAATGTTTATAGAGTCAAAATGTTTTAGATGTTCAAAAATTGTGCGATCTGGTGGAACTGTAACTATAATGAGTATTGCAATCGTTGTTATTAGGGTAGGGATTACAAACCAGAGCCAGTTTCTCATGGTAGATTTTTCTGAATATTCCATTGTTTTATTGTTTTTTGCGAATATCATATATAATTTATGCAACTTTATATAATAATCACTTGCAATTAAAATTCATTATTGCTATATTTGCAACCCTTTTAAGAGAATTCGTCATGACAAAACGCACCTACCAACCCTCAAATAGAAAACGCAAGAATAGACACGGTTTCCGTGAACGTATGGCAACATCTAATGGCCGTCGCGTTTTAGCGGCTCGCCGTAAGCGTGGCCGTCATAAATTAACCGTTTCTGACGAGCAAAAACACAAATAAGAATTTCAATTAGGTGTTGATTCGCGGTAATGAAACTGTGAGCAGCTTTACTTTCGGTAAAGAAGAACGCCTAAATAATGATAAGATTATTGCCCGGCTGTATCAGTCGGGCATTGTTGTTTCTAAATATCCCATCCGCATAAATTATTTGTTTTTGAAACCCGATGAAATGCGTGGTCCATTTAGGGCCCAAGTTTTAATCAATGCGTCCAAACGGAAATTGAAAAAAGCGGTTTCACGGAACCGCATGAAGCGCATCTTACGTGAACTGTATAGGCATAAAAAGTCTTTACTTTACGATCAACTGCAAAAGAAAAACGCCCACATGGTGCTTAGTGTGGTCTATGGGGGAACACATTTGTTAGATTATTGGGAAATGGATAGGGTGTTTGAAAAAGCCTTTAGGGTTTTATTTCAGGCCATTGAAAAATATGAAGTTGAAGCGGAATCTGCTGAAGGGAAGACAGATTAATGTAAACAACCCGTTATATTTGGTATTCAAATTAGACAAACAATGAAACGGTTAATGATATTATTGATAAAACTTTATCAAGGCATGTTGTCTCCGTTGTTGCCCAATGCTTGCAGGTATAATCCAACTTGTTCTCAATATGGCGTGGAAGCGTTTCAGAAATACCCATTTTTCAAGGCGTTAAAATTAACTATAAAAAGAATAGGACGTTGTCATCCTTGGGGTGGGAGTGGATATGATCCCTTGCCATAGTTTTATGTTGAATTTGCATTAGAAAACCAATTGCATTTACCGGTTTCTTTGGAATTAGGCGTTTCACTCACTTTATTTCGGTGAACCTAATATTGAGTGATACCTCCCTTTTAAAAGTGCTTATTCTCCTGTATTTTGGGACCTCATGTCGAAGTCTTAACGCAAACCATTTTAAAACAAAGAGTTTTGAGACATTTTTTTCTCTTCTTCGTGTTTTAGTGCATGGTCTTTTAATGTAAAATGGATTAATATACATTTATCGGCGGAGGCTTCTAGTTCAAGGAACAGATTTTGATTGTAGGGCATGTCGCCCCAGTTGGTAGTCCAAAATGCTTTTTGTTTTGCCAATGCTTCAAATTCTTTGCCTTTACCTTCTTTATATGGGGGTAAAAATTCTAGGCGTTGAAATTTGATGGGACCATATTTTTCAATCATCATGGTTTGTCTTTCTGTATATGCTTTTTTTAAGGATTTCCATTTTTTGTGTGGGGGATACTTTAGCGTCACTTTCCGCACAAGTTTTGTCATGGTGGTGGGGTAAATGATCATTTCTACAGTTTCGTCGTTCACCTTCCCGAGTAGAATGGTAGATTCTGCGGATTTTGTTTTTAGCGTAAATCCTTTTTTATAGAAGTTTTTAACAAGGGTATCGAGGGGAACGGGTAGGTCAATCATGGAAATACGTTGACTTAAAAGCGGATTTATCATCCCCCCCAAGCAACAAAGAAAAACAAAAAGGCATTTTTTCATTACGTGAATATAGGATGAAGTCCAAAATTGCGGGTTTAAGGGAGGGAAAAAAACGCCTAAAACATTAAAAATTCGTTAAAAATGGGTTGGTTAGGGGGGGTGCGGTGGTTTTATTGAAGTTATAAGTGTATTTAAGGGGGTGGTTGACGTTGATTGCAAACGATTTGTGTATTTTGTTTGATTAAATCAAAATTGTTTCTTACTTTTGCACCCCCAAATTAGAAGTATTATGAACAAGAAACAGTATGAAACTGTGATCATTTTAACACCCGTGCTCTCTGAGCAACAGATGAAAGACGCTGTTGCAGGCTATAGAGGGTTGATCACAGAAAACGGTGGGGAGATCATCCATGAAGAAAATTGGGGTCTCACTAAATTAGCCTATCCTATCGACAAAAAAGGCACGGGTTTCTATCATTTATTTGAATTCACAGCAGGTCCTGATTTTATTAAGACTTGGGAATTAGCATTCCGCCGCGACGAAAGAATCATGCGTTATTTGACGCTTTCTTTAGACAAATGGGCGATTGAATTCAACCTACGTAAGCGCAGTGGTGAAATTAAGACTTCGACTACAGCTAAAGAGAAAAAGGCGGTATTTAATGCCTCAAAATTAGATTTATTAATAGACGAAGACGACGATTAATAGTATGAGCAAAGAGACAAACTTTATCTTCAACCAAACTCCACAAGTTTTACAGAAGAAAAAATACTGCCGCTTCAAAAAGCACGGTATTAAACATATTGATTACAAAGACAAAGATTTTTTGTTAAAGTTTATCAACGAGCAAGGTAAAATTCTTCCACGAAGAATTACAGGTACATCATTAAAGTTTCAACGCAAGATTTCGGTTGCTGTAAAAAGAGCGCGTCACCTTGCCTTGTTGCCTTTCGTAGCAGACGGTTTAAAATAAGGAGGCAAAAATGAAAATTATTTTAACACAAGACATTAAAAATTTAGGTTTCAAAGACGATGTTGTCATTGTAAAAGATGGCTATGGTAGAAATTTCTTGATTCCCTATGGGAAAGCAAAATTGGCTACCGACGGAGCTTTGAAAATGTTGGCCGAAGACCTTCGTCAACGTGAGTTTAAATTAGATAAATTACGCAAGGATGCAGAAAGTATGGCTGCTAAATTGAATGGTTTAACGGTTACGATCAATACAAAAGCAGGTGCTTCTGGCAAAATATTCGGCTCGGTTACTTCCTTGCAGATTGCCAATGCATTAAAAGAGCAGGGGTATGATGTAGATCGCAGAAAATTGGTATCCGACGACATTAAAATGATCGGTACCTACGAAGCCAATGTGAATTTATTCAAAGACATCAGCGCTACTATTACAGTAGAAGTTGTGGCTGAATAATAGTTTGGTTATTGTTGTTTAAGTTAAAAAGAGCCGCTATGCGGCTCTTTTTTTTATGCTCAGGGCTTTGCCCTGAGGTAGGGGATTTCTCAGGGCTTTACCCTGAGGTGTAGGAAGTCGTCCCTTCGGGACTTTTCTGTAGATGCTCATGGCTTTGCCCTGAGGTAGGGGATGTCGTCCCTTTGGGACTTTTCTATAGATGCTCATGGCTTTGCCCTGAAGTAGGGGATCTCTCATGGCTTTGCCCTGAGGTAGGAGATGCCGTCCCTTCGGGACATCGTTGCTGGGATAGCGGATGTCGGTCTCTTTTTTAAGGGATGTCGTCCCTTAGGGATATTTGATATTGGATATTAAATGATTATTGGATTATACTTTGTGAAAAGCAAATTTCATTGATGATCATAGTAAATGAATTAATGGATTTCTTTTATATTGGATAAATCTGATGGGATTTTGTACGTTTTGGAGAATTAGATTTGTTATAATGGTGGAGACTTTCTAATCCCAAATATATCGTTCATCATAATCTATCTGATATTTTTTTAAGAGTGCTAAATACTCTTTCTCAAATGTTTTCCGTTTATGATGTGTCTTTTGATTTGATATATAATTAATTACCGTATTAATCTGCGATGGATTTACAGAAAATGCACCATATCCATTCTGCCAGTAGAAGTTTTTGTGTTGAATTCCTTTTGTTTTAATCCATTTGGAAGAATTGGACTTTACCTCTTGCAATAATTTAGCTATAGTTATGTTATTAGATAGTCGGCATAATATATGAATATGGTTTATGTATCCACCTACTTTAATGGGCTGACAGTCTAAGTTTTTGCATATACCGCCGAGGTAATTATATAATTCGTTTTCTATATCATCGGTAATCATAGGCTTTCTATATTTGGTGCTGAATATGATATGTAAGTAGGTTTTTACTAATGATTGTCCCATAGGTGTATTTTATTATTTTGTGGATTAGCCTCAGAGCTTCGCTCTGAGGTAGGGGATTATACTCAGGGCTTTGCCCTGAGGTAGGGCTTTGCCCTGAGGTAAGAGATGTCGTCCCTTAGGGACTTTTTATGTATGCTTGAGGCTTTGCTGTATATACTCAGAACTAGACTTTCTCTTCTCTCGGGGCTGATATCTCAGGGCTTTGCCCTGAGATAAGGGATGTCGTCCTTTCGGGACTTCCGTTAGTACGCTCGTGATTTCAGGTAGTATGTTTAAGCTTTCAAGAATTCAAAAATAGAATATCAAATTGTAGTAGTGTTTGCAATAATTGCATGTGCAAGGATTATTATTCTTGAAAATCGCAAAAAAATTGCTATTGAATAATAATGGGAGATGTCTGTTTTAAGCCAGCAATTTCAGGTAGGTTACTCTAAGCGTCAATCCTCTAATCCCTTACCGTTTAAAATGTGTTGGATGTATTTTTCAATTCGTGATTCGCGCGTTTTTGATTGTTTAGCATTCGAGAAATACAGCAAATATCCGCGCTGTCTACCAGGGGTCAATGCGGAAAAGGCAGTGTTTAATTCAGGATTTGTGTTTAATATAGCTTGAAACTCAATTGGAATTTTATATTCAGTGATGGCTTTAGGGACTACTTTTATTCCGGCCGCGTCAATTCTTATCGCGTCTTCAATGAAGGCAATAATGTGCTCTTTATGTTCTGTTATCTCCTGTAAGTTTTTGAACCGCAACTGCCTTGCAGATTGCACATTTTCAGTTTGTCGGATAAGCATTGCTTCGGGGTCGGTGAGCAATGCTCCTTGCATGAACAATATCGCGCAATAGTCTTTGAATCCGTGAATGAGCAGTATATTGCTGTTTTGCCTAGTATAACATGGACAACCCCATTTTAGCTCTTCATTAAGTCCAGTTTCCAATACTGTTTTTCTTAATTCAGTATATTCCAACATCCACTTAGAATTTTTATTGAAAAAC
>CAMAQS010000049.1 GCA_945860565.1 Chitinophaga pinensis
CAACCATAATTGGTACTTTAGAAATATCGGGTTCGGCAGCAATTAAATTTAGAAAGGTGGTCATGGACTCTGCACCATCTAGCATGCTTTCGTCCATATTAACATCTATAATTTGAGCGCCATTTTCAACTTGTTGACGGGCTACTTCAACGGCCTCATTGAATTTTCCATTTAATATGAGCTTTGCAAAGGCCCTACTTCCAGTAACATTGGTTCTTTCACCAATATTCACAAAATTGGTATTGGTAGTGAGCGAAAAGGGCTCTAATCCACTTAATCTTAAAATATTTTGTATGGATTTTTTGTTCATCTTAGTCATGTAATTGAGGCCACTGCTGTGGGTTTACTTCATTCATTAAATGGTAAATTGTGGAGAAAACGTCATCAACCGAAGGTTTAGAAAAATAATCTCCATCAGTACTATATGCCGGTCGGTGGGCTTTGGCTGTTATGGTAACGGGTTGACTGTCTAAATATTTATAAGCACTTTGTATTTCTAAAACTTGTTGTAACATATAAGCAGATGCACCTCCAGGCACATCTTCATCTAAGAAAACAACACGATTTGTTCTTTGAATGCTTTTTACAATGTCGTGCGAAGTGTCAAAAGGCAATAAAGTTTGAACATCGATTATTTCAACATTAATACCACATTGTTGAAGTAATTCGGCTGCTTCTAAGGCTATTCTGCAGCATGATCCATAGGTTACCAATGTTACGTCGGAGCCGGATTTTAAACAGTCGACTTGTCCCAACTTTATTCTAAACTCACCTATGTTTTTAACTACTTTTTCCTTAATTCTATATCCATTGAGGCATTCTACTACCAAAGCGGGTTCATCAGAAGCCAATAACGTATTATACATTCCAGCAGCTTGGGTCATGCTTCTAGGAACACAAACGTGCATGCCACGAACGGCATTGATTATCATACCCATGGGAGATCCAGAGTGCCAAATTCCTTCTAATCGATGTCCTCTTGTGCGAATGATTAAAGGGGATTTTTGTCCGCCTTTGGTTCTATATTGCATGGTGGCTAAATCGTCACTCATGGGTTCTAAAGCATATAACAGATAATCTAAATATTGTATTTCTGCTATGGGTCTAAGTCCACGCATGGCGGCGCCAATTCCTTCGCCAATGATACTCCATTCTCTAATTCCTTTATCGGTAACTCGAAGTTCGCCAAATTTTTCTTGTAAGCCCGAAAAGCCTTGGTTTACATCGCCAATTTTTCCTACATCTTCGCCAAATGCAAAAATTCTCGGATCTCTTTCCATGTTGGCTTCAAAACATGCCCGAACAACCATGTATCCATCCGTCATTTCGTCTGTGTAGATGGGTTCAATTGGAGTTATGTTTTCTGCTCTAAGATTACTTTGGCTTTGTAAGTGACTGCTGTATCTGTCGTGATTGGTTGCAAGATATTTTTTGTAAAAATCCAAAAGAATTTTCTTCTCATTATTTGCAATATTCACAGTAAGTCTTAGACACTTATGTATTGCGTTTCCAATGTCTTTGCGAATTAAATCTTGTCCCGTAGAGAGGTCGTTTTTGATTTGAATTAGTTCGCTCGGCAACGTAATTTTTTGACTTAATTCGTCTAAAACCTTTACAAATTCTAATAATTCAAGTTTGATTTCACTGGTAAAATCTGTCCAAGCTTGTTTTTGAGAAGTTTTTACTTCGTTAGAGGCAATTTTCTCGATTTCATTTAATTTATTTTCATCTGAAAAATTGTTTTCTAGAATCCAATTTTTCATTTGGGTAAGGCAATCAAATTGAATTTCCCAATCCAATCTTTCTTTGGATTTGTATCTTTCATGACTTCCACTGGTTGAGTGACCTTGAGGTTGGGTTAATTCAGTAACATGAACCAAAACAGGAGTATGTTTTGTTCTACAAATATCTGCCGCTTCTTTGTAAGTGTTACACAGTTCTTGGTAGTTCCAACCTCTTGCTGTTAGAATTTCCATCCCAACACCCAGTTCATTGGTTTGAAATCCACTAAGGATAGAAGAAATATTCTCTTTGGTTGTTTGATATTTAGCAGGTACAGATATTCCGTACCCATCATCCCAAACACTCATGAGCATTGGAACTTGCATTACACAAGCAGCATTTATAACTTCCCAAAAAATACCTTCAGAAGTGGATGCATTGCCTATGGTGCCGAAGGCAATCTCGTTTCCATTATTTGAAAAGTCGGTGAAACCGTGTAATAATTCGTTTTGTCTATATAATTTTGATGCCAAGGCCAAGCCCAACAAACGTGGCATTTGACCTGCAGTTGGTGAGATGTCGGCACTCACGTTGAAATTTTTGGTTTGATTTATCCAATGTCCTTCATCGTCTAACAATCGCGTGGCATAATGACCATTCATACTTCTACCACCAGATGCGGGTTCTTTTTCTACTGAGGGATGGGCATATAATTGGGCAAAGAATTTTTGAATGTCTGATAATCCCAAGGCGAACATAAACGTTTGGTCTCGGTAATAACCACTTCTCCAATCGCCTTTTTGAAATACTTTGGCCATGGCAATTTGAGCAACTTCTTTACCATCGCCGAAAATACCAAATTTTGCTTTTCCAGTTAATACTTCCTTACGTCCAGTTAAAGAAGCTTGTCTACTTTTAAAAGCAATTTCGTAATCGGTTAATATTTGCGCAATAAATTCGTCTTTTGTCAAATCGTCGGATTTTTTTACCACATTTTGCATCCCCGCAAAGATATGAAAAATAGATTGTAACTGAATGTTTGGGGACGTTGGTTAAAGAAGGATTTTCGCATTTATTGCGCCTCAATGGTTAACTTTGAATTATAAATTTTATTACCACAAATTAATACATGCCTAATTTTAAACTAGAATCTTCTTTTGACCCTAAAGGGGATCAGCCGGAAGCAATTTCTCAACTCGTTCAAGGTATTTTACAAGGGCAACGGGCTCAAACTCTACTTGGTGTAACCGGTTCTGGAAAAACGTTTACAATAGCAAATGTGATTGAAAAAATACAGAGACCTATTCTTGTTTTGAGTCATAACAAAACATTGGTTGCACAATTGTATGGAGAGTTCAAGCAATTTTTCCCAGAAAATGCGGTCGAGTATTTTGTAAGTTATTATGATTATTATCAACCTGAGGCATTTATTCCTACAACCAATACCTACATTGAAAAAGATTTAAATATCAATGATGAAATAGAAAAATTAAGGTTGAGAACGGTGTCTACTTTGTTATCAGGTAGGAGAGATGTTATAGTTGTTGCCAGTGTGAGTTGCATTTATGGTGCTGGTAATCCTTCCGATTACGAAAATACCATCATTCGACTTTCTGAAGGCATGCGCATTTCGAGACAACAATTGTTGTTTAAATTGGTAGAAGCTTTGTATAGTCGGACCACTGCTGATTTTAAAAGAAGCAATTTCCGGGTTAAAGGTGACACCGTTGATGTGTATTTGGCTTACAATGATTTTGCATATAGAATCTCGTTTTTTGGGGATGAAATAGAAGAAATATATAGTTTTGAGCCAGAAACAGGTCGAAAAATTGATTCATTGCTAGAATGTGCAATTTATCCCGCCCAAATTTATGTTTCGCCAAAAGAAGTGCTTCAAAAGGTGATTTACGAAATTCAGGATGATTTGGTATTGCAGATGGAGTATTTTCAAGAAAATCAGCGGTATCAAGAGGCCAAGAGATTAGAAGAAAGGGTGAATTTTGATTTGGAAATGATTCGTGAATTGGGCTATTGTAGTGGCATTGAAAATTATTCAAGGTATTTTGATAGAAGGAATCCCGGAGATAGACCATTCTGTTTATTGGATTATTTTCCAAAAGACTTTTTATTGGTTGTGGATGAAAGCCATGTTACCATGCCTCAAATTAGAGCCATGTATGGTGGTGACCGTTCAAGGAAAATAAATTTGGTGGAATATGGTTTTAGGTTGCCCGCAGCGATGGACAATAGACCACTTCAATTCGAAGAATTTCAGAATATTGTAAACCAAGTTATTTATGTGAGTGCAACTCCTACGGAATTTGAAATAAACGAATCTGAAGGGATAATCGTAGAACAACTGATTCGACCAACTGGATTGTTAGATCCTGTGATTGAGGTTAGACCATTGGACAATCAAGTAGACGATTTGATTGAAGAAATTGACAAGAGAATTGAAATGGGCGATCGTATTTTGGTGACCACTTTGACCAAAAGAATGGCCGAAGAATTATCAAAGTATTTATCCAAACTAAACATTAAAGTTGGATATATTCACAGTGAAGTTAAAACATTAGACCGTGTGGAGATTTTAAGAAATTTAAGATTGGGTGGCATTGACGTGTTAATAGGGGTGAATCTTTTGAGGGAAGGTCTTGATTTGCCCGAAGTGAGTTTGGTTGCAATAATGGATGCGGATAAGGAGGGATTTTTAAGAAGTGAGACGAGTTTGGTTCAAACCATAGGCAGGGCTGCTAGAAACGATAGGGGTTTGGTGATTATGTATGCTGACAGGATTACCAAAAGCATGAAAAAAACCATAGACGAAACCAATAGAAGGCGAGAAAAACAACACGAATACAATGTTGAACATGGAATCACCCCGACAACGGTTTTGAAATCAAGATCTGAAATTTTTAAACAGACTTCCGTTGTAGATATTTTAGGCAATGATAGTTCGTTATCGTATCAATTTGGTGAAGTTGAAAATCCATTGGTAGCAGATCCTGTTGTTAGTTATTTGGATAAAAATGCATTGAAAAAAGCCATCGACAAATCCGAAAAGGACATGTTTAGAGCCGCAAAGAATTTGGAATTTATGGAAGCCGCCAGATTGAGAGACGAGCTAGACTTTTTCAAACAAAAACTAAAACAATTGAGTTAAACATGGAATATGATACAGAAAATCAATAAAGTCTCAAAAGCCCTTTGAAACCAGGCGTTTCACTCACTTTATTTCGGTCACCGTATTGTTGAGATATGTCTCCCTCTCCAAAGGGTTGATTTCTTTGGACTTTAGGGCCTCATGCCGAAGTTCCAATGTACATCAGGGTTAATTTACTCTTTGATTATGAGTTCTTTGTATCTTACAGCACTCATAGAAAATAAGCCAGCAATTCCAATTTTTTTATTGGGGTTGAATGAAAATATATTTGTTTGAATGTTTACCGGTGGCGTAGAAAATAATCCCCCATTGTTGCTTTCATTAACAATTAAATTGAACCAGTAAAAGGATTCCAAACTAATGGAATGGATTTCAATGCGTACTTTTTCGCCATCGCGGAAGGGTCTGAAAAATTCATTTAACGCATTAAAACGAATTGGATAAATAAACAACTCGCCATCTTGACCATTCGAGGTGTTTCCCATATCTTGAGAAATGTTTAAATTTCGGGTAGCACCATAAAATGTGTCATTTCTAAAGGTTTTTATCCAATAGAAATTGCCTTTTCCGGGCAAATCATTGGCATGAAGTTCAATGTATTTTCCTGGGCCAGCGATTGGAGGTCCATTGCCTTCCGTAGGTACAGTAATGATGCTGTCTATTGCATTTACAGTGGGATTTAACTTTGTGATGCTTATGAGCGTATCCCCTCCTTGAATAATGAAGAGAGCATAACTTCTGCCTACAACAAAGGTATCTCCCGTTGACTTATTTGGAGTCCAAGTGTATATGCCGTCTTGCGTATGTGTAAAAGGAAATACTTTTAAGTTTGAAGTATCGGCAATGATTACTGTTGCATCTGTAACTGTTGGCTCCGTTCCTGATTTCTGAAAATATGGGATGCTGCGTGTTAAGCGGATGGTTTGAGTTGTATCTAAGTTATTTACGAATGCATCTACAACCAGTTTAACTTGTTTTTGGTCAACAGATACTTCAATTATGTCTTCGCATGAAAAAAGTAGCAAAGACAAGGAAAGGAACATTAATTTTTTAATATGATTCATGATTAATTCCATTTAAAGTTATAAGAAATGGCAGGGACGATGCTTCCAATTACACTAAATTGTATGGCTTCATTTTGTCCTTTATTCTCGTAATTGGTTTGAAAATAGATTGAGAATGGATTTCGGCGATTGTAGGCATTGTAAACTGAGAAAACCCAATTCGTTTCCCACTTTCCAGCTTTTTTCTTGGTGTAAGTTGCAGCAAGGTCAAGTCGATGGTAATCTGGATTTCTGACGTTGTTTCGGTCATTCGTACCAGCATCCGGTATAGAATAACCTTGAACAGTGTACTGTCCTGTGTAAAAAGTAGTTGGTGTGCCAGAACTGAAAACAAAATTTGCGGCAAAGTCCCACTTTTCATTGAGTTTATATTGGGCTACGATATATAAGTTGTGTAACCTGTCAAATCTATTTGGGTACCAATTGTCGTCATTTATTCCATAAACCCTTCTCTCGCTTTTTGATAAAGTGTAACTAATCCATCCAGTTAAATTACCTGTATTTTTCTTAAAATACAATTCTAAACCATACGCTCTACCAATTCCGCTAATTAATTCACCTTCTAACTGTTCGTTTAATAAAAGATTGGCTCCATCAACATAATCTACTTGATTCATTAAATCTTTGTAATACGTTTCAACCGAAGCTTCAAAGTCTTGCTTTTTAATGGTTAAATTTCTAAAATATCCAATGGTGTATTGGTCTGCCAATTCAGGTTTAATGTTGTTTGTAGAAGGTGACCAAACGTCAAATGGTACACTGGCGGAGGTGTTAGAAATTAGATGTAGGTTTTGAACCATTCTATTGTACCCACCTTTTATTGCAGATGTTTTATTTATTTGATATTTAAAACCCAATCGGGGTTCAAGGTTTACATAATTGCTAATAACTTCATTGTCACCAACTTGCCAACTGCTATCCATAAAACGGCGTTGACCAGGAGAAGGAGCGTCGTTGTAGGTATAAACAGTGCTTTTACCTAAATATAAAAATTGGCTAACTCTAAGACCAGTGCGAACAGAAAATTTGCCATTTGCATTTGCATCGTGGGAAATGTATGCTGCATTTTCTAACGCATATTTGTGCGGTAGACTAAAATTATTGGTTCCAGAAGGATTTGTCGCTACCGCATTACCCGGTTTAAAAACGTAATACGTACTTTGAAATCCAGTAGATATTTCATTTTTTGGATTTAAATAATATTTAAAATCTGCCTTAACACTGTTATTTTCAATGTATGAGGTCCAATTGAAGCTTAAATCATCGTTGTTGGAGAATTCAAGATTGTATCTGTAACGACTGTAATAATAGGTTAAATTAGAGAATAGTTTTTTGTTAAATACGTGATTCCATCTAGCAGAAACTGTTGTATTTCCCCATTTTACACCAAATGCATTGGCTGCAAAAAATACGTCATCACCAATGTAGGTGGAGATGAAGAACTTGTCTCTTTTATAACTATAATTTACCTTGGCGGTTAAATCATAAAAATAGAATCGACTATCGCTTAAGTTATCAGGTAAAAAGGGTTTTGCCAAAACATCTATGTAGCTTCGGCGACCGGAGATAAGAAAACTAGATCTGTTTTTTTTGATGGGTGCTTCCAAAGTGAGTCGGCTAAAAATGGTGCCAACCCCACCATTCAATGAGGGTTGTTTTTGATTTCCATCTTTGGTGGTAACATCTAAAACAGAACTCAACCTTCCTCCATAATTCGCTGGAATTCCCCCTTTAACGAGTTGTACATCTTTTACTGCGTCAGGATTAAAAATACTAAAGAAACCAAATAAGTGGGCAGAGTTAAAAACGGGCGCTTCATCCATTAAAACCAAATTTTGGTCAATAGATCCGCCTCTAACGTTGAATCCAGAAGCACCTTCCCCAACAGTTGTAACACCCGGCAACAATTGAATGCTTTTAATTACGTCTGCTTCGCCGAGAAAAGCAGGTATCTTTTTAATGACTTTTCCTGTAATACTTTGAGTGGAAATGTCTATTTTCTTTATGTTGTCGTTTAGTTTGGCCCTGATATTAATTTCCTCGAAGGTTTCAATGGTTGATAAGAGGGAAAAAACGATATCCACATTATTTGAGAGATCTATGGTTTCGGTGGTTGCTTCGTAACCCGATGCACTCACACGGAATTCTTGTTTTTTGCTTTTAACAGTAAGACTAAAAAATCCATAACTGTTGGTTGTAGTGGATTCAGCGGTATTGAGTGCAGTAATGATTGCTCCGTTTATGCTTTCCCCACTGGCACTGTCCTTTACGTACCCGCTTAACGTGAATTTTTGTCCGTAAGCAAATGAAAAAAAGCTTGATACAAGTGCAAAGACAAAGGCATTTTTAAACATTGCCACAAAGGTCGGTCAAACCAATAAAATTTTAAAAAGTATCGCTAAAAGGTATGAAAAATCCGTTGATATTAATTGCGCTTATCGCTTTTCCATTGGGACAAATTCACGTGGTGCTTGACCAGTGTAAATTTGTCTTGGTCTAGCAATTGGCTGTTTTTCCAAACGCATTTCTTGCCATTGACTAATCCAACCTGGTAAACGTCCTAAAGCAAAAAGTATCGTAAAGAAATCTGTTGGGAAACCCAAAGCACGATATATAATACCTGAATAGAAGTCCACGTTAGGGAATAATTTTCTGTCCACAAAGTATGGGTCAGAAAGTGCAACTTCCTCCAATTTTTTGGCAATTTCCAATACTGGATCATTCACACCTAACTTTTCAAGAACTTCATCACATGCTTTTTTAATGATTTTGGCGCGCGGATCGAAATTTTTGTAAACCCTGTGTCCAAAGCCCATTAATCTAAACGGATCGTTTTTGTCTTTGGCTTTATTGATCCATTTGGTCACATCGCCACCGTCATTCTTAATGTGTTCCAACATTTCCAATACTTCTTGGTTGGCGCCACCATGTAAAGGACCCCACAACGCATTGATACCGGCTGAAATGCTGCTATATAAATTTGATTGACTACTTCCCACCATTCTCACTGTGCTCGCAGAACAGTTTTGTTCGTGGTCGGCATGCAAAATGAGTAATTTATTCATGGCATTAACAATTACAGGATCTGGAGTGTAATTGGGATCTGTAACTTGACCGAATGTCATGTTTAAATAATTGGTAACATAGTCTAAGTAATTGTTTGGGAATACAATTGGATGGCCATTGCGTTTTTTGTAAATCATGGCGCAAATGGTAGGCATTTTGGCAATTAAACGAATGATTGTTCTGCTAATTGCGTCCTCATCTCTGTGTGGATTTAAGCTTTTTGGATAGAATAGACTCAATGCCGAAATCATGCTGCTCAATTGTCCCATTGGGTGACTTCCAGTTGGGAACGCTTTGAACATGCCTTCTAAACCTTCGTTCACCAATGTATGTTCGGTGATTTTGTGTTCAAAATCTGCCAATTCGCTTTCTGTCGGCAATTCTCCTTTAAGTAGTAAATAGGCTACTTCGAGGAAGGTACAATTGTCGGCTAAGTCTTCAATACTGTAACCTCTGTGGCGCAATATTCCCAATTCGCCATCTAAAAATGTAACGGCACTAAGGGTTGAACCAGTATTTTTATATCCTTCATCCATAGTTATATAACCAGATAATCCACGTAAATTGGATATATCGATGGCTTTTTCACCTTCTGAACCTGTAATTACTGGTAATTCGTACTCTTTTCCTTCTAAAATGATTTTGGCTGTTTCTGACATGTTGGTAATTTCTAAATCCTCGCGTTTTGCAAATATAGATTAAACATTCTCGGAATCAAAAGGTTTAATCATTGCTTAATATAGCTTAATTTTTGTTTATTTCGTTAATTCCTTTGGCTGTAAGTTGAAAGTAAGTTGTTTTTATCTGGTCTACATCGAAAGACAATGGAACTGGTTTAGTTTCAGAATATAATTTTATAAACCCAAAGTGAAAAAGTTGTCTTACAATATCTATAATTACGGGTTCCGTGAGTGTCGTTTCATCGATTATTTGTTCTATCGATTCAGGGTGAACAAGTTTATTCAACACTTGTAGTTCGTCTAATCCAATTTCGAGCATTTAGAAAACAGTTTAATTTTCAGGTCTCATTTGTGGGAAGAAAAGAACTTCCTGAATAGATGCTTGATTGGTTAAAATCATGGTTAGTCTATCAATGCCTAAACCCAATCCACTGGTAGGCGGCATGGCATACTCTAGAGAACGTATAAAATCATCATCCATAGCCATGGCCTCATCATCGCCTTTTTCGGCCAGTTTAAGCTGTTCCATGAACCGTTCTTTTTGATCAATGGGGTCATTCAATTCGCTGTATGCATTGGCAATTTCTTTGCCATTGATGAATAATTCAAAACGTTCTACCAATCCCGGTTTTGAGCGGTGTTTTTTGGTAAGAGGACTCATTTCAATAGGGTAATCCATGATAAACGTGGGTTGAATTAAGTTTTTCTCACACGAATGGCTAAATATTTCATCAATAATTTTACCATAACCCATTTTGGCATCTATTTCACAGCCTATACTTTTGGCAAAAGTTCCCAATTCTGCTTCGGTTTTTCCTTCGATATCGAAATTTGTATATTTTAAAATGGCTTCTGCCATGGTGTAACGTTGAAAAGGTTTGGCAAAAGAGATTTCACGATCGCCATAAGTTACTTGATTGCTGCCGGTTACATCTGTAGCACATTTGTCTAACATGGTCTCTACATAGTCCATCATCCAATAGTAATCTTTGTAAGCCACATAAATTTCTAAACCTGTAAATTCAGGATTGTGGGTTCTGTCGATGCCTTCGTTTCTGAAGTTTTTTGCAAATTCATACACGCCATCAAATCCCCCAACAATAAGCCTCTTTAAGTATAATTCGTTGGCAATTCTTAGATACAATTTCATATCTAATGCATTGTGATGGGTTTCAAATGGTCTTGCAGCAGCACCCCCGTGAATGGCTTGAAGTATGGGTGTTTCTACTTCTAAATAGCCATTTTCATTAAAGGTATTTCTTAAACTTTGAACCACTTTGGTGCGTTTGATGAATATGTCTTTGTGTTGTGGATTAACGATTAAATCGACATATCTCATTCTATACCGGGCCTCAGGATCCGTAAATGCGTCGTAAACGACACCATCTTTTTCTTTTGGCAAAGGCAAAGGATTCAGGCATTTTGACAACATTTTGATGGATTTTGCATGGACACTTATTTCGCCGGTTTGGGTGGTGAATACATATCCCTCAACACCAATAATATCCCCTATATCGAGGAGCTTTTTGAAAAATGTATTGTACAATTCTTTGTCTTCCTCAGGACAAATTTCATCTCTATTAACATAAATTTGAATTTTGCCAATGCTATCTTGAATTACAATAAAAGAAGCTTTACCCATTATTCTTCTAGACATAAGTCTACCTGCAATCACAACATTTTCAAATGAAGTAGGATTAGAAGAGAAATCGGATTTTATTTTACCAGAATCGGTATTTATGGGGAATAATTCCGCAGGAAATGGATCGATACCCATTTCTTTTAGTTGTTCTAGAGATTGCCTTCTTAAAATTTGTTGTTCGTTATAAATTGGTTGCATGAATTACACGCAAAATTAACCAATTCATCTCAATTAATTGGTGGTGTTATCTAAATGAATTAAGCTTGCTCGGATGTTTTTTTAAAAACAATGGTTGGAGAAGGTAAATCAAAGGTTTTTTGACCCAGAATAAGAATAAATACACCAACTGAAATACAGGCATCGGCAAAGTTCCAAATGGGCGCAAAAAACACGAAATGTTCACCTCCGCTAAACGGAAACCAACTTGGCAAAACCCCTTCCCAAAGTGGTGCATAAAACATGTCTACAACGTGTCCTTCAAACCAACTTCCATTGTATCCGTTGATGTCTTTAAAATAAACTCCATAAAAAACAGAGTCTAAAATATTTCCAATGGCACCAGCCAAAATCATGGAAATGGCAATAAACAATCCTAAATGGTGTTTTTCTTTGGTTATTTCTTTTAAGTAAAGGAATCCAAAAATAGAAACAAAAATTCTAAAAAAGGTGAGGATGAGTTTACCCACTTTTCCTCCTCCAAATAGCTTTATCCCGTAGGCCATTCCTTCATTTTCAATGAAATATATCTTGAACCAGTCTTTAAAAATTGTATACGTTTCCCCATATACAAAATGGGTTTTAACGTAAATTTTAATAATTTGGTCTAATAAAACCAATCCAAAAAGGACAATTAGAGATATGCTGAGTGCTTTTTTAGGATTCAATGAATTGTATTCTAAGAATTAACGTTTTTGTTTGGCTTCGTAAGTTTGAGTGGTATGTGGTACCGCGCGCAATCTTTCCTTTGGAATTAATTTTCCTGAAGATTTACAAATTCCGTACGTTTTATTTTGAATACGAACCATGGCCGCTTCCAAATTTTTGATGAATTTTAACTGATGCGCTGCCAATTGATTTAACGTTTCTTTTTCGGCAGTATCTGCACCGTCATCTAAAGTTAGATAATTGTTATTGGTAGAATCCGTGCCATTTTCATTGCCGTCCCTTAATTGCCCTTGTAAAGTTCTAAATTCAGCCTTGGCATTTTGAAGTTTATCCAAAATCAAATTTCTAAATTCTTCCAATTCCTCGTCAGTATATCGCGTTTTTTCCATGGCAACGTTTCGATTTATTTTTTAATTAAGTGCAAAAATATTGGTTTTTCGTAAACTTCCGTTTCATTTAAATTCATTGAAGTGTCTAATAAAATCTCGGAAGCCAAAACTTCTTGGCAAATATAAGAATTAAATTCATTGATTGTATTAATAATCTCTTCGTCTGAATTGTAATGTATTGAAATGATGTCAGTTATGTCAAAATCCTGCGATTTTCTTAAATTTTGAATTCTGTTAATTAATTCACGTGCTATGCCTTCTTTTTGTAGAATTTCTGATATGGAAATGTCTAGTGCAACCGTGGTGTCTCCTTGGTTTGAAACAAGCCAACCGGGCATGTCTTGTGCGGTAATTTCTACATCCTCCAAAGCCAAAGAAAATTCTATCGGCAAATCTAAAATTTCTATCAGTTCATTGTTTTCTAGTCTCTGAATATGGTCTTGGGTAAATTCGGCAATTTTGTCCGCCACTGTCTTCATGTGAGGACCCAATTTTTTTCCCAGAACTTTAAAGTTGGGTTTAACTTTTTTAACAATTAAGTTGTGATCAGAAGACAAATATTCTATTTCTTTCACATTTACCTCACTTAAAATAATGTGCTCTACCATTTTAAGTTCATCTTTCATGGTTTCTGTTAAAACCGGTATGATGATTTTTTGCAGTGGTTGTCGAACCCTGATTTTCTCTTTTTTCCTCAATGAAAGTACCAAACTACACACTGTTTGAGCGCGTTTCATTTGGTTTTCTATCGATTCATTGATTAAATCAGTATTCTCTGATGGCCAATCGGTTAGATGAACGGAAATGGCGGCTTTGTTGTTTGAAATTTCGGCATAATTCAAAGATTTATACAACCAATCAGCAAAAAATGGGGCAATTGGTGACATGATAATCGAAACAGTATTTAAACAGGTGTAAAGGGTATCGTAAGCCACCTTTTTCTCATCGTTCATTTCGCCTTTCCAGAATCTTCTTCTCGACAACCTAACAAACCAGTTGCTCAACTCTTCACCAACAAATTCTTCAATGTATCGTGCTGCTTTAGTTGGATCATAATCGTTCAAAGCAGCCTTTACTTCCTTAACGAGCGTATTCAGTTTAGACAAAATCCAACTGTCTAATTCTGTTAAATTGGGATTTTTAGAAATGTCTTCACCTTGAACAAATTGGTAATTGTCTAAATTGGCATAAATCGCAAAAAATCCATACGTATTGTATAAGGTCCCTAAAAATTTCCGTTGTGCTTCTACAACTCCATCTATGTCAAATTTTAGATTGTCCCAAGGTTGAGAATTGGTACACATATACCAACGCAATGCGTCAACGCCGTATTTGTCTATCACTTCGATTGGATCAATGGCATTTCCAAGTCTTTTGCTCATTTTGTTGCCATTTTTATCCAATACCAAACCATTGGCTATCACATTTTTAAATGCAATGTTATCGAACAACAAAGTAGAAATAGCATGTAAAGTAAAGAACCAACCGCGGGTTTGATCCACCCCTTCGGCAATGAAATCGGCTGGATAATTTTGGTCGAATATTTCTTTATTTTCAAAAGGCCAATGCCATTGTGCATAAGGCATGGCTCCGCTGTCGAACCACACATCAATTAGGTCTAATTCTCTTTTTAGTGGTTGGTTTTGAGATCCCACCAAAACAATGGAATCCACAAAAGGACGGTGTAAATCTAGATTGTCGAGCGACTGATTTAACCCAAGAGCGGTATTGGCTTTTTCTACTTCTTTGGAAAGCTCTTCAATGCTGCCTATGCAAAGTTCTTCCGTTCCATCTTGACTGCGCCAAATAGGCAAGGGAGTACCCCAATATCTGGATCTACTCAAATTCCAATCCACCAAATTCTCTAACCAATTCCCAAATCGGCCTTCACCCGTACTCTGGGGTTTCCAATTGATGGTTTTATTCAGTTCAATAAGACGGTCTTTAACCGCTGTGGTTTTAATAAACCAACTTTCCAAAGGATAGTAAAGAATGGGTTTGTCCGTTCTCCAACAATGGGGATACGAGTGTTCGTATTTTTCAACTTTAAACGCACGATTTTCGGTTTTTAATTTAATCGAAATGCGTTCATCCACACTTAAATACTTGTCTCTGTTGTTTTGTTTAATCCAGAGTTGTTTTTCCTCATCGGATAAATACGCTTCTTTAACGTATTCATTTGCAAAATCCGTAACTGTTTCTAAGAATTTACCTCTTTTATCGACTAATGTTAGCTGGGCAAGTCCGTTTTCTTTGGCAGTTTTAAAATCGTCTGAACCAAAACTTGGCGCCAAATGAACAATACCAGTTCCGTCTTCTGTGCTCACAAAATCGGCGGCAACCACAATGAAAGATTTGCCTTCAGTAGGCTGAACATAGGGTAGGAGTTGTTCATATTCTACACCCACCAAATCTGCACCTTTTTTTAGATTCAGTATTCTCCAAGGGATGGTTTTTTGCCCAATTTGATATTCTTCAAAGGGCAAATCCTTGGTATTTTCAGGAAAGTATTTAGATTTTAATAAATCGGCAAGTGTTACAATGATGCGTTCACCGGTATATTGATTGAAGGTTTCAATGTCCACATAATCAATTTTTTTACCCACTGCCAAACCGGTGTTACTTGGTAGCGTCCAAGGCGTGGTTGTCCAAGCCAAAAAGAATTCATTTTCAGTTCCTTTTTTCTTGAATTGTGCTACAATGGTGGTGTCTTTTACATTCTGATAAGTACCGGGTTGGTTTAGTTCATGTGAACTCAATCCAGTTCCCGCTGCGGGTGAATAGGGTTGAATGGTGTAACCTTTGTATAAATACCCTTTTTCATGGAGCATTTTTAACAAATACCAAACTGTTTCTATGTATTCGTTTTCGTAGGTGATGTAGGGGTTGTCTAAATCCAACCAGAATCCAATTCTTTTGGTTAAATCATCCCATTTGTCTTTGAATTTTAGGACATCTTCGCGACACTCTTTGTTGTAATCTTCAACCGATATTTTAACGCCAATATCTTCTTTTTTAATACCCAATCTTTTTTCAACCTGTAATTCTATAGGCAGACCATGGGTATCCCAACCGCCTTTGCGGTTCACTTTATACCCGTTTAAAGTTTTGAATCTGCAAAAAATATCCTTCATGGCTCGCGCCATAACATGGTGAATACCAGGCATTCCGTTGGCAGATGGTGGTCCCTCGTAAAAAGTAAAGGAGGGGTCATTTTCTCTGTTGGATATGCTTTGTTTGAAAATGTCATGTTCATCCCAAAAAGCAAGAATTTCTTGCTCAATTTCGGGCCAATTCAGTTTCTCTAGTGTTGGATACATGTAAGTTATAAAAAGGTGCAAAAGTAGTTCATTTTCAGCAAAAGAAGGAGTAAATTGGAAAAGGTCGACCCTCGTAGCGTCGACCCTAGTGGTCGACCTCGTGGTCTCCTGTATTTAATAAAACGGTCGACCACAAGGGTCGACCGCACATGTAT
>CAMAQS010000050.1 GCA_945860565.1 Chitinophaga pinensis
CCCCACGTGTCCACCGACTGTGTTATTTTTGGTTTCAACCAAGATACCCTTCGTCTGTTGCTGATACGGCGCAACATCCCCAATAAAATTACAGAAGTAAACGACATCCACTACGCATTGCCGGGTGATTTGGTGCGCGACGATGAAAATTTGGATACAGCTGCTAACCGTGTATTGGCGGAACTTACAGGTTTGAGGGGCATTTATTTAGAGCAGTTTCATGCATTTGGAGATCCTTTACGAATTGCCAAACAAAAGGATAGAAGTTGGTTAGAGAGTGTTAGACAGAACCCAGAAGCACGAGTAATTACCGTGGCTTATATGGCCTTAATAGACTCTAACAAGGCAGTTTTGCAACCTGGTTCTTTTTCGAAAGAAGCGGTTTGGGTTCCCATTCACGAAGTACCAGAGTTGGCTTTTGACCACAATGAAATATTCGAGAATGCAATTATAGCTTTACGTGAAATGGTACAATTACAACCCATTGGATTTGAGTTGTTGCCAGAAAAATTCACCATGAGTCAATTGCAATCGCTGTATGAAACCATTTTAGAGCGCGATTTGGACAAGCGCAATTTCCGCAGGAAAATGTTGAATAGCGGCGTTTTGATTCCCCTATCGGAGAAACAAATTGGGGTAAGCAACAAACCAGCGCGGTTTTATAAGTTTAACCGAGAAATTTCGGATACCCGTAACGAAAATGGCATTCTAAATCTGAGAATGGACGGGAGCTTCAATTTGTTTGGTTGATAATGATTTAATTTTCAATCATTTATTTCGTTTGTAGGTCCTTGAAATTCTGCGACTAAGACCATAAAAAAATTCGTACCTTTGCGGCTTGTTAAAAAATCAATATGTTAACTGTTTCTAACGTTTCCCTTCGCTTTGGTAAAAGAGTCCTTTTTGAGGATGTCAATTTAAAATTTACACGTGGCAATTGCTACGGTATTATTGGCGCAAATGGTGCTGGTAAATCCACATTTTTAAAGATTTTATCTGGGGAAATGGAGCCAAATACTGGTTCGGTGGACATGGAGCCGGGTAAACGGATGACTGTTTTGAGTCAGAATCACTTTCAATTCGATGAATTTCCTGTGCTTCAAACCGTTATTCGCGGTCATGCCAAATTGTGGCAAATTACCGAAGAAAAAGAAGTGTTGTATGCCAAAGAAGATTTCACTGAAGCAGATGGTATGCGTGCCTCTGAACTAGAAGCAGACTTTGCGGAAATGGATGGCTGGAATGCGGAAAGTGATGCAGCAACCCTTTTGAGCAACCTAGGTATTGAAGAGGATGTGCACGACAAACTTTTGAAAGAGCTAAACGGTAACCAAAAAGTGAGGGTGCTTATCGCCCAAGCGCTATTTGGAAATCCGGATGTGTTGCTGATGGACGAACCCACGAACGACTTGGACGTTGAAACCATTAGATGGCTGGAAGATTTCTTGGCAGGGTTTGAAAATACTGTTTTGGTAGTCAGTCACGACCGTCACTTCTTAGACAACGTGTGTACCCATGTGTGCGATATTGATTTTAGTAGAATCAAGATATTTTCAGGAAGTTATACGTTTTGGTATCAAAGTTCACAGTTGGCATTGCGTCAACGTTCTGATCAAAACAAAAAAGCCGAAGAGAAAAAGAAAGAATTACAGGAGTTTATTGCTCGATTTAGTGCTAACGTGGCAAAAAGTCGTCAGGCAACTGCCCGTAAAAAGATGTTGGAAAAGTTAGATATTGAAGAAATTCAGCCCAGTGCGCGTAAATATCCAGGAATCTTTTTTAAACAAGGAAGAGAAGTTGGAGATCAAATTTTAACCATAGAAAATTTGTCTTATAAAGCAGAAGACGGTTCATATTTGTTTAAAGACTTAAACTTTACCGTACACAAGGGAGATAAAATTGCCTTTGTATCTAGAAATACCTTGGCATTAAATACTCTTTTTAAAATTCTTTGGGGGGATGCAAAAGCCACCACCGGCGAATTCAATTGGGGTGTAACTGTGACAACAGGTTATCTTCCGAATGAAAATGCGCATTATTTTACGGAAAAAATCAATCTTGTAGATTGGTTGAGACAATATTCCACCGAAAAAGACGAAACGTACATTCGTGGATTCTTGGGCAGAATGTTGTTTAGCGGTGAAGAAACACAAAAAATGTGTACTGTATTGAGTGGGGGAGAAAAAGTGCGTTGCATGTTGAGCAAAATGATGATGGAAAATCCAAACGTTGCCTTGTTTGATGAACCCACCAACCATTTGGATTTGGAAAGTATTCAAGCCCTTAACAACGGTATGATTGATTATGCTGGCGTGGTATTGTTTCACTCACATGACCAAGAAGTAATGAGTTCTATTGCAAATAGAATCATTGAAATTACGCCCAATGGCATGATTGATAAATACATGAACTATGAAGAGTACGCCGATGATTCACAAATCAAACAGCGTAAAACAGAATTATATAAAGGGAATTAATTAAAAATAACATTAAATAAAGCATCTTTGCATACAATGAAATCAACACAAATTTTGTTAACTGGCGTAGCGACATTGCTATTGGCTAGTTGCGGTGAATCTTTTGACACCAAAGCGAATCCTAAAACATCTGAAGACTCTTTTAGCTATGCGGTTGGAGTGAGTGTAGGACAAACACTTAAACGCCAAGGTTTAGATAAATTGGCTTATGGTTCTTTCATAAGAGGAATCCAAGAAGGTCTTGCAAAAGACAGTGGATATATTCTTTCTAACGAAAAAATGGAAGCTGTACGTAAAAACTACATCACAAGCTTACAGAACAAACGCATGAAAACGTTGCAAGAAGACACAAAGAAAATGTTAGACGGCATTGCAAAAGAAAAAGGCGTGAGCTTATTGCCTAGTAAAGGATATTATAAAGTAGGTAAAGTGGGTTCAGGTCCAACACCTCAAAGCTTTGATACCGTTGAGTGTCGTTATGTATTCAAAACTGGTAAAGGGGAAGTTTTGGTAGACAATACCAAAGATCCAGTTCCATTTAGAGGTCCATTAAAATCCTTGAATTTACCACCATTGGAAGAAGCGTTCATGAAAACTTCTGCTGGCGGAACGTTTACTTTGTACGTTTCAAACGAAATGAATCCAGTATTGGCAAGATCAGCCCGTAACTTCGACGAGAGTTTCGGTGTTTCTGTTTTTGAAGTGCAATTAATTAGTGTGAAAGCTGGATTGCCTGAAAAACAACCGACAAAATAAATTATACCAAAGAATAATACTTACTCCAAGTACTCCAGTTGTAATCAAATTACATTGGATTTCTTGGAGTTTTGTTTGGATTATAAACCAACTTGTAAATCCCGTAAAATACGTATAAAACACCCGATCCAGGGATAGGTAACAAGAATGCCAAATAGGCCACTTCCCATTTATTGCTGGGCTTAAACCGTTTCCAGTATTTATCGAAACGACTTTGCCAAAATTTCATATTGCAAAGTACGCCTATCTTATTTACATTCTGTATTATGGGTGAATTAAATTCCCAATAAATGTAAATGAACAAAGAGTAATTATTTGGACTCCCGAATAATTGGATCGCCCATCATAATTGTATCACCCATAATAACCTCTGATTTTGGTTTATTCGGTAATTTTATGGGTCGTTTTCGGCCATCACTCGGGCGGTCGTGTTTAGGTGCGATGGATGGCTTTGGTTGTTGAACAGGCGGCTGCACCATTATTTTTCCCATGATTTCGGGTTCGGATTGTTTGGGTTTGATTTCTACTACCTCCCCTTGAATTTTTTGGTTGTCAATATCTTCGGGTACAACACAATTCCTTACCTGCGGCTGAATTTGTTCTGTCGTGACCGTGGTTTTTACTTTTCCTTTTGTGGTGGTCTTGTTTGACTGGCAACTTGTTATGGCTGGATAAATGAGCGTAACCAATAAATATAAAAATTGTTGCCACAATACATTGGTTCGGAAGGGTTTCGCCGTTTCGACGGAAATTGGGTGCAATTGAGTTTGGTTAAATCGACCACAGATTTTTTGCTCATTGGTTTTCGGCTGAGAAAAGTATTGTAGCAACTCTTGGTCTGAAAATCGCGTAAAATCTACAACTTCTTTTTCGCAAGAAAAGCAGTGTCTACCTTTTTGCGTTAGACTCATGTTCTCCCAATTTTCGGAGCAAGGCTTTGGAATGGTAATGATTTTTTGTTGAGGCATGTACTTAATACGACATCCCCCAAAAAGGTAAATGAAAATTTAATTCACCCAAAGATGTTCGTCCTTCAGTAAGTTTTTCGTGTCGAAGAAATACTGCCCAGCAGTTTGCAAATCCTCACCATTTAGCAGAGACAATTGTTTTTCCGTAAGCATAAAATATCCCCTTTTAAAGGTGGAATCTTGCTCGCCTTCGCGCACTCTGTGAACCCAGAAGGGCAAATAATCGTGGGATTGAACACTGATTTTGTCTTTCTTTTTTTCGAATTTTAAGCGAAACAAAATACCGCCATTCTGATATCTATCGCGCTGATTGGATACAAAATTTCCAAGACTAAACGCCACTGGTACTTTTTTACCCGATTTCAATTTTATTTCATAAATGGGTTGAACTACGTGGGGATGCATTCCTACAATGGCATCAACGCCTTGATCTGCAAGGAATTTCGCCATGTTTTGCTGCTCTTTGTTTTCGTGGGATTGGTATTCTACACCCCAATGAACAATTGGAATTACAATTTCAGCACCAAGTTTGCGGGCTTTAAGTATTGCCTTTTTCATCCATATTGTGTCCAACAAATTCACCATAGTTGGGTGTTTTACAATTAGCCCGTTTGTGCCATATGTGGCATTTAGAAAGGCGACTTTAATGCCTTTTAGGGTGACCATTAATGGATAAGAAGATTCAAAACTTTGGGTGTCTTTAAACGTTCCGGTATGGGGGATTTTTAACTTGTCCAACACTTCTAAAGTGCGGATGAGGCCGTCGGCACCGCGGTCTTGGGAATGATTGTTCGCGGTTACCAATGCAGTGAAACCTGCTTCAATGATGTTGCTGGCATAATCATCTGGCGATGAAAACTGCGGGTAACCAGTATAGGGTGGGCCAGCAAGTGTGACTTCTAAATTTGCGATAGAATAATCGGCAGATTTGATGTAAGGTGAAATGTATTTAAACCAAGGCAGGTAGTTGTGTTTTTCCTCAACTTTATCGTAAGCGGCATTGATTAACGGTCCGTGTCCCATCATGTCGCCACCAAATACCAATGTAATCTCAGTGGTTTCAGAGGCGTTTTTTTGGGCTGTAGCGTTGGGTTGTTTGTTGTTGTTTTTGGTGAATGACCATATTGTCAATATCCCCAGCAAAAGCGCAACACCAGCAATAATGCGAACCTTGTGTTTATTAAAAAATTCAATCATAAATTGCTGCAAGGTACAAAACTGTTTTTGCATTTTTTACCAAAAACGAGGAACTAAATTGTAGATTCAGAACTAAGAATTGGGTTTTTGAACAGAAAAAGAACAAAAAATACTATAAATTTCGAAAAAGTGGGGTTTAAAACGGGTGATTTGACATTTTGCTTTTATGGTGTTGATTTTTTTTCTTATTTTTGCACCCCGTTCCACTAGAACGCATGCATGCGTAGCTCAATTGGATAGAGCACCTGACTACGGATCAGGAGGTTTGGGGTTCGAATCCCTACGCGTGCACGATCACTAGCCAAAGTCCTCAACGAAAGTTGAGGACTTTTTTTATGCCAAAGCGACGCCGCATTCGGAGAATGCGAGTGGTCGCGAGGGCATAAAAAAAGCCTGCGTTTCACGCAGGACTTTGGCTTTTGCAGGACCAAACAGTAGGGATGCCCGTAGGGAATCCCGTTTTCACATCAAGCGATGCCGCATTCGGAGAATGCGAGTGGTCGCGAGGGCATAAAAAAAGCCTGCGTTTCACGCAGGACTTTGGCTTTTGCAGGACTAAACAGTAGGGATGCCCGGAGGGAATCCCCGAGGAAATTGTGCATGGATTTAAATGGGCAGATGATTATCTGCCCTAACGGTGCTGAGATTTGAGATGGTGGTGGGAATTGCAATTCTTTTTGAGGAATGGTGCATGGATTTAAAGGGGCAGATAATTATCTGCCCTAACGGTGCAGAGATTTGAGATGGTGGTGAAAAATGCAATTCTTTTGAGGAAATTGTGCATGGAATGAAACGGGCAGATGATTATCTGTCCTAACGGTGCTGAAATTTCAAATAAAAGTGAAAAATGCAATTCTTATGGAAGAATTTACATTTAGGTTTAAATTCTATAAAGAAATAAATTTTAGAGAAACCTAAGAAAATGTTTAAATTTGATTAAAGTAATCGATATGAAAACGTCAGAGTTAAAGGCTGAATTAATAAATAAACTAAATAGCATTGACGATGCACATATTATTGCGGAGTTAAAGGTGTTTTTGGATTTTGAATTAGATGTTGAAGTTTATGAATTAACGAAAGACCAGCACGCAAGAATAATGGAAGCAAAAGCAGAGTATTTGAACTCAGAGGTTTTAGATGATTCAATTGCTGATCAAGAAATTGAAAAATGGCTCGACGAAAAATAGTATGGACCAAATCTGCAAATTTAGAGCGTAAGGCCATTTTGTCGTATTGCATTGAAAGGAATTTATCGAAGCGATATAGTATTCGATTGAATGAAATGATTAAGGAAACGCTTAAAATAGCGGCCCTTTATCCGGAGTCAGGCAGAAGAACAAATGAAGGCAATACACGAGTAAAGATTATTCGAGATTATTTACTGTTTTATGATTATAGCGAATCAGAAATTATTGTTTTATCGATTTGGGATGCAAACCGAAATGACAAGTTAAGTCCAGTTGATTTTAAGAATCCTTAAGTAGGTGATTTTCGATAAACCACTTTAATTAAACGGGCAGATGATTGTCTGCCCTAACGGTGCTGAGATTTAAGATGGTGGTGAAAGATGCAATTCTTTTTGAGAAATTGTGCATGGAAAAAAAAGGGCAGATGATTATCTGCCCATACGGTGCTAAGATTTGAGATGGTGGTGAAAAATGCAATTCTTTTTGGGGAATTGTGCCTGGAAAAAAGTCTGCGTGAAACGAAGACTTTGACTTTTGCAATACGTTGAAATGGCCTTTATTTTATTTTAACTGTATGTAAATTTAATATAAACAATAAAATTGCTCATATTTGTCAAAAAAAACGGTGAACAAAGTCATTCGGTTGTTTTAAGTGATTGATTTGTATATCATTGAATATGGTACAGCATCTGTTAAATAGGATTAAATTGTGAGTATTAGTATTAAAAATAGACTAAGTGATGGATACATTCTGTGTGGTTTGGTGCTATTAAATACAGCAGTAAAAGGGTGGTTTATAGGGCAAAATTCTTTATCCGGCGATGAGCCCTTTAGCGTGTATCATGCGCAAATGGAAGTTGCGGACATTGTGCGTTTATTGTCTACCGGAAACAATCCTCCATTGTATGAAATTCTATTGCATTATTGGATAAAGCTGTTCGGCATTTCGGAACTGTCAGTGAGAATGCCATCGTTGATATTTAGTTCTGTATCGGCAATGTATATTTTCTTGTTAGGAAAAACGTATTTAAATCGGAACATCGCACTGTTTTCAACGGCAATATTTATTTTTTCCAATTATCATATAACTTTATCTCATGAATCCCGGGTATATGCGCTTTTGGGAATGCTCACATTGATTTCTTTGCATTCGTATTTGAGCATTTTGTCGTCGGCATTAAAAATAGAAAGTGGCCGGTTTTACGGTAGATTTTTGTTATTGGGATGTATTAACAGTTTGCTCATTTATGGTCATTATTTTGGATTCATTGTGCTTATTTTCCAATGTTTGTATGCTCTTTTTAATTTCCGAATATTTAAACCCTATTGGCGGGAGATTTGCCTTACAGTTTTGATAATTTTGGTGGCATATATTCCCAATGTTTCAATTGTAATTCATCGTTTTTCTGATTCTAAAAGTGGGACATGGATTCCAGTGCCTAATGGTTTTGATAGTCTTTATTGGATGCTGGTAGTATTTTGTAATGCACCCATTACCACTGTTTTTGTATTGTTGGTTTTCATGGCAAACATTTTGAAGATTATACGATTGCTTTTCGTAGGGAATAAATCTGATAGTGCCAAAATCAAACAATTTATGTTTATGTGGTTTTGGGTTATAGTGTTAACCATGTTTGTAATTTCTTTCAAGATGTCAATCTTTTTAGACCGGTATTTGATGGTAGGGGCGGTAATGTTCCCACTTTCTATTGTTGTGGCGATTGACCTTTGGGCAAAGTATCCCAAGCTGCAACTGTTGATGGGTAGTACGCTTGTAATCTTCTTTGGCTTTACCTGTAAACCCGATATGGCAAATAGAAGTGAGGTCAGATCCGCTGTTGAACTCCTAAAAGAGAAAAAAAGTGGGGAAACGGTTGTTTTCGTGTGTCCGGATTGGATGGATTTAAATGTGGCCTATTATTACAACAGAAATAGTTTTGAGAATTTTAATGCCATTGACATTAAGCATAATATTCACCAATTTTTAAAGAAAGACAATGTGTTTCCCATAACCAATGCCACTTTAATTCCTAAATTTTTAAGTAAAAATGTTCGGCATGTTTTGTTTTTAGACAATGTTTCTAGTTTTCATTATCCGCAAAACAATGTAGAACAAACGCTAAGGAGAGAATTCAACGAAGTGAAAAGTGTTGATTTTCATGGGGGATTGCGGGTGTTGGAATTTAAAAGGGAATAGGAATTGAAACATGCTGTGAAAAATACAAATCTTTTCCTTAATAAATTTATGAACAGGAAAAAAATCTTGGACTTTGACAACTAGGATTAATTTGTAAAAATGGGTAGGAATAAATAACTTTCCATCGCAATGAAACAAATTAAATCTAAGGCATCAATTTATATCCAATTATTAATAATTGTCAGTATCGCTGCTGAATTATTTCATTTTACAATTTTATTTAAATTAATTCCCTATGATATTTCTTGGGGAGGAAGGTTGAAATCCGACAGCGAAATGTATGTTTTTGAAGGTCTCTCAATTTTAGTAAACGCATTTTTTATTTTTACACTCCTACAGAAGGGTGAATATGTGAAATCCTATTTTAGTAAGAAAACTGTTTCAATTATTTTATGGGTCTTTTTTGCAGTTTTCCTTTTAAATACTGTTGGAAATCTGTTTGCCAAAACCACTTTTGAAAAGGGATTTACGATTTTAACTTTTGTAAATTCAATATTGTTGTGGAGGATAAACAAAAGGACTAATTTATATTGAAGTGCTAAAAATGGGTTTCGTTTTTTTGTTCGGAATCCATCTATTTACTGTTTTATTGTTTTCTAGAAGTTTAGATTTTACAATGAATCCTGGAGTATATCAAAAATAATTTGGAATAGAAAAAAGAAAATCTAATCAAAAATTAAATCAAAAACTGAGTTTTGGGAAACCAAAATTGCAGTATGGATAAATAATTTCATAAAAGGCCTTTTTAAGAAAGAGCCATTAATTAAATCATTAGAATTTAGCTTTACTTGATATTAAAATAGAACATTTGTCCATAATTTAAACCACCAGTGCCATAGTTTCCTAGAAATCCAAAAAGTCCAAATTTCCCGTTGTTCAATATTAAATTACCCAAATTTTTATGGCCTCCAACTTTGTCAAATAAGGTATTTCTAGAATTATCTGGCATAATATTATTGCCTACTGTGAAGTTTTTGCAAATTCCTGTTTTTGCGTCAACAATTGTTCGAACACCACCCTCCCAAACAACAAATTTGTTTAGATATGGAATTGTAATTGTAGATGAAGTTGCTTGCCCTACATTTAAAATTTTTGTTTGTTTAGTCCTTAAATTTTTCAACACTCCGATTCCAAGCATTATTTTGTTGCTATAGGTTGTGGGTTTAAAATCGCCATTCGCAAATAAATAATCAATGGAGTTAAATTGAAAGCGAACATTGGTGTTTACTATAGCTTTAGAACCATCAAATGCATTAAAGTCAAATGAATCTTTCGGAATTAATTTATCACTGCTCCCTATGTATGCATATAAATAAAAACCGTAATCATTTTTGTCGGCTTTCTGATAAAGTATCATTAATGTATCCTTTCTTTTGGCAACTTTAATTAATTGATATTGATAGGATGCGGGTGAATTAGACATTGTCAACAATGAAAAGAACGAACTATTTACGGAGTTCGAAACTGGGTAAGTGTAATAGGTGTCCGTTTTTGCTTTGTAAATTGTAAAATTTGTTGAATTAAACCAGGTAAAACTAGTATCGGATTTGTCCGCATACATTGTTTCGTAAATATTAGAATAGGAATTCTTTAGATTCGAATTAATAGATCTTAATCTCGTAATTGAGTTATTTGAATTGTTAAAATTTAAAACACTTTGTGGGGTGTAATTCTCAATTCCCAATATGTAAGTATTCGCACCCAAATCTATTTGACAAGATAAATCCCAAACATTGCTAAAGCTATTAAAAACAGTGGTTGGATTGGTGCTGTATGTTCCCGCAAATGTACCATGTCCTAAATCTGTTATGTTTCCATTTATAGTGTCTTGTAACTTACTTCCAAGAATAACATATTGTGATGATTTGGATAGTTTTAAAGTATCATTAGAGATTTTTAAATGTTGAATTTCGTTCAAGGTGTCGTCATCAACTAGTTTCACCATCCCTCCTTTTGAGAGAAAGATGGTGTCTTTTTGCTTTTTTAATTGTTGTATTTCGTTTGCGTTGTCGTCGTCATTTAATTTAACAAACCCTCCATTTTTATTCAGAAATACAGTGTCGTTAGATTTAATTATTTTTTGAAGTTCATTGGAATTGTCCAAATCATTTATTTTTAACCAACCTCCATTTTTACTAAGGTAAAGCGTATCATTTTTGTATTCTAGTTTTTGCAATTCATTGATAGCATCATTGTCTTTTAGGGCTATAGCACCACCATTTTTACTCAATGTAATTGAGTCGTTGTTAATGCTCAATTTTTGAAGTTCATTTTCAGAATCATCATCCCCTAAGCGAATTCCGAAACCGTTGCTAAAAACTATAGAATCACCATTTTTTTGTATTTTTAATACTGGTAAATTCAAGGCAGTATCTGCAGTTCTTGAGTGCATTGAATAGGGAACTGACAAAAATTGACTTGTTCCAATTATACTGTAATTTGAACCTCCTGCTGGGTCTAATTCCGTTTTTAGAAAATAAACATCATTTGACCAATTTATTTGAGAAATTGAACCTTGAATATTGGTTCCATTTCCAATTTCTATGGTAAATAACCCATTGGAATTGGTAGCTGGGTTATGTAGCTCTATAAATACTGGAGACCCCATAAATCCACCTTTTAAAATACTAATTCTCAAGCCGATTTGCTTGTTCGTAATTAGTACATTAGAAGAATTTCTTACCACCGCTTGATAGCTAATTAAATTCGGGGACTGAGCCAATAATTCAGTAAAGGAACATAAAGCTAACAATAAAGCTAATTTTATTAATTTCATTTTTTTATAATTTTATACGTTCGAATTGTCTGTTTTTCCATGTTTCGTAATTTCAAGAAATAAACACCTGATGGATAATTAAGCAAGTCTATTCTCGAAAAATCAGTATGTAATTTGCCTACAATTAATAATTTTGACGATACATCAAGTAACTCATAATTATATGAATGGTTAGTAAATAAACGAACATAAACTTCATTGTTTGTAGGATTAGGGTATACACTTATGGTGTTATCATTTTTCGTATTTTCTATATTGTTTAATTCTTCAATAATAATAGATTGTTGAACCCCTTGTGTGATGGAGCCGCTATCATTAGAAAAATAGGTAAAAACGGATTGTCCTACGGAAATTGAAACACTGCCGGAATCACTCAATATAGTCTTTCCAGATGATACCGAAGCAGATTGCCCCAATACAGAAAATGATGCGAGAAAAAAATAAACGCAGGCAATAATATATGAAACAAAACAATTAATATTTTTCATAATCGATGTTGTGGTTTTACAATGTCAAAATTTAGCCAACGCTTTATTAGACATTGCGTAGACAAAATTAAATCTTTCCCGTTATATTTTATCATTTTTTAGTGGAATATTGAAAATTTCAATTTAAAATAACACTTCAACATGAAAGTTTTAGGTCGCCGAGATGTTGACTCTACAATAAAAGGGGATCCACAGTCGGTTCAATAATTGTATAACTGAGACATTGCTAAGACTTCGGTTTCGAGTCTAACCGCTGCTTAATATGCAAAAATCAGTTATAGCTGCGATCTATCTCGTCGAATTCATATTTGTCTTCATATTTTGGAGAAATGCCAAAAGCCATATTTTTTATTTTTTCGGGGGATGTTTTATGGTGCTTTAAACCTAATAGTATTTAAATTGAACTGCCGAATTTGCTTGAATGTCTGGATGTTCGGTGGCAAAAAAAATACTTAAATCAAAATACGTCTTTGGTTTCGAATATAGGATGAATTTGGTAGAAAAATGTGTAATAATTTTAGAATTAACTTCTGCTCACACTAAATTTAGATTTAGTACTAGGTTTGGGTGTAGGTTATATATGTAAAGGGTCTTCAATAAAAATAAAAATAAATTAATGAATATAATTTATATTTGAACTTATGTTCAAATTGTTAGTGTTCAAAACAACTTTACTTTTATTGTTGACTATCTTTACATTCAATAATGCTTTTTCACAAGGAAATCAATCCTTATGGGGGTGGGGCGCTAACAGTAATGGGCAATTAGGACTGGGAAACACAACCCAACAAAATAGTCCAGAACTCATCGTAGATTCAAATGAGTTTAGGTCAATAGCTGCAGGATATGGACATACAGCTTTAATCAAAAAAGATGGTACATTATGGACTTGGGGATATAATTATTATGGCCAATTGGGCTTAGGCAATACCACAGATTATAACACACCACAACAAGTTGGAACAGATACTACTTGGACATCAATATCTTCAGGTGGTTATCATACGGTAGCCATAAAAAAAGACGGCACATTATGGACTTGGGGTCAAAATGGTAGTGGTCAATTGGGATTAGGTAATACTACTGATTTTAACACACCACAACAAGTTGGAACAGATACAACTTGGGCATCAATATCTGCAGGTGGTGCGCATACGGTAGCCATAAAAAAAGACGGCAGTTTATGGACTTGGGGTGATAATGTTTATGGAGAATTGGGCTTAGGGAATACCATATTTATTAACACCCCCCAACAAGTTGGAACAGATACAACTTGGGCATCAATATCTGCAGGTGGTGCGCATACGGTAGCCATAAAAAAAGACGTCAGTTTATGGACTTGGGGTCAAAATGGTAGTGGTCAATTGGGCTTAGGGAATACCACAAATTATAACACACCACAACAAGTCGGAACAGATACCACTTGGTCATCAATTTCTGCAGGTGGTGATTATACAGTAGCCATAAAAAAGGAAGGCAGTTTATGGACTTGGGGATATAATTATTATGGCCAATTGGGCTTAGGGAATACCACAAATTATAACACACCACAACAAGTTGGATCCGACACAACTTGGGCCTCAATAACGGCAGCTGATTTGCACACAGCTGCAATTAAAAAAGACAGTACTCTTTGGGCTTGGGGTTCCAATGATCGCGGACAACTTGGCTTGGGGAATACCACAAACTACAACACTCCTCAGCGCTTGATTGGAAATCAATGGAAACAGGTTTATGCTTGTTATTATTACACTATTGCGATCGGTGGATCAAAAAACTTTTGTGGAAACAAATTAGCTTCCTTGAATCATAAGAAATTCTCTTCAGATACCATATTAATGTGTTATGATGATATTGAAATTAAAACTACCAATAAACAATATTCATTTTATCGTTGGAAAACAGGACAAAATCAAGATAGTATAAATTTGACTAGAAGTAAGTTGCAATTCGATGGTTACCAGTATGTTTATATGGACAATGACTCATTTTGTGCAGTAGATTCTGTTTATGTAACAGTTTTTCCTAATGATTTAAAATTGACTTCAACAACTTTTGAAATATCAATAGTAAATAATTTAAAAGATACAATCCTTGATTTATACAAGTGTTTTGGAATTCATCGTGATAGTGGTTTAAAATTCTATTCGCTGAATAATAAATCAAAAATTGATTCAGTTATTGTAAAATCAGGCACAAACCACAAACAAACTCAACAATATTATTATGGATTGAATTTTTCAAATCTATATTGTGTCCCTGTCCAGTTAGATATTATAAAGGGAGTTAGTAAACAATGGGTAAATAATTCTTTGTTTTTAGAAGATCAATCTTTGTGGGCATGGGGGAATAATTCCGATGGTCAACTAGGCCTAGGCAATAATACCAACTCTTATAACAGCCCTCAAATTGTTTTAGATAATAGTGATATTAAGTCGATATCTGCAGGTCTTAGCCATACATTAGCCATTAAAAAGGATGGCACACTTTGGGCTTGGGGTCGCAATTTTGAAGGTCAATTAGGATTGGGTAATACGACCGACTGCAACACTCCTCAACAAGTGGGATTAGACACGACTTGGTCTTCTGTTTTTTGTGGGTATTGGCATACGTTTGCCATCAAAAAAGATGGTTCCTTGTGGGCTTGGGGATACAATCGTTATGGTCAATTGGGAATTGGAAATACAAATCAGTATAACTCTCCCAAGCAAATTGGATCTGACACCAATTGGGCTTGTATTAATTCTGCAGCACACACAATTGCTATTAAAAAAGACGGCACATTATGGGCTTGGGGTAACAATAACTATGGTCAATTGGGCTTGGGGAATACGACACAATTTAACTCACCACAGCAATTAGGAATAGATACAACGTGGGACTCGATATCGGCTGGGCAACAACATTCAGTCGCAATCAAAAAAGACGGAACTTTATGGTCTTGGGGCTATAATGGATATGGGCAATTGGGTACGGGAGATGGTAATTATTATAATTCACCTCATCAAGTAAGAAAAGACAACGATTGGTCATTGATAGCTGCCTGTTATAATCAAACAGCGGCCATTAAAAAAGACGGCACTTTATGGGCTTGTGGAGAAAATAGGTACGGACAACTAGGCTTGGGAAATTACAATTATTATGATACCCTTGTACAAATAGGAATAGGTACCTTTTGGTCCAAAGTCGCATTAGGGTTTTATCATACTGTTGCAATCAAAAAAGATAGTTCACTTTGGGCTTGGGGTGAAAATTATAACAATACGCCAAAACAAATAGGCTCCGATACCACTTGGACAGCAATTACAGCGAATTATTTGCATACAGTTGCAATCAAAACACGCAAGCCTTGTCAGATTTCAAATTATAAATCAAATAAGCATGTCCCTTTAAGCAAACTTGATACATTAAATGCTTGTACTTCACTAAAACTTACTTCTAAAAACAAAAAATATAAATCCTATCGCTGGAGTAACGGTGATACCACATTTTATACCATCGTAAATACATCGAAATCAGTTATTCTCAGAGAAATAGATTCTAAAGGCTGCACAAACTTTGATACCGTGTATGTTCGCCTCTTGAAAGATGTAATTTCACAAGCACCCGATACTTCAATTTGCAGCGTAACAGCCAACGATACACTAAAATTAAACTTGAATAACTGGTTCGGAAAGGCGGATTACAATTTCTATAATAGATTGAAGATTCAATCAACAACTGCGGATGTATTTATTAAAAACAGTGCGTCAAAAAAATGGACTGGATTGGCAGCTTTAAAATCCAACTCTGCTCTTAAGTGTCCAGTAAGCGGTAATATCTATCCTTCAGTGGTTTATCCTAGATTGGTAAACAAATTGACCGATACCATCTTAACAACCAAATCCGCTCTTAAGCCATCCGTTGTCGATAAAAAGTACACAAAATACACATGGAGTAATAATGATACAACTTGGACAACCAACTTTAATAACTCGGGCAATTATTGGTTCAAACAAATGGATAG
>CAMAQS010000051.1 GCA_945860565.1 Chitinophaga pinensis
CTTAAAATTCTTCGTTCGTGAATACCTGTTCTGCTGCGAATCCATTCATCGTTTGTATCGACCAATTTTTCCAGCTCGGCATTGGTCATTATTGTTTCTGGAACGTATCCGCCAACGGCGGTAATTGCTGCATTAATTTTCATTAAGAAACTAAATTATTTTGCAAGTTAACCAATTTACTAAATGCTTCTTCAACGTGAGAACAATAATTTGATTCCACAGAATGAATGCATAATTCTACCATTTTTTGAAAAGTAGAAGCTTTTGAAATACCATGACCAACAACAACGGGTGCTTTAACGCCTAAAACCAAACCTCCACCGTGATTTTTAAAATTCAGTTGATCAAGGAAATCGTCCTTAATTCCTCTTTTAGCAAGGTGATAATAAAATCCTTCTATCACTTTAACAACCACATTGCCCGTAAACCCATCACAAACCAAAACGTCGGAGGTATCGTCAAAAACTTGACGTCCTTCGATATTTCCAATAAAATTAAGGTGTTCGTAATTTTTTAGTAATTGGTGGGCTGATTTAGTCAGAATAGAACCTTTTTCTTCTTCCTCACCGATATTTAATAAACCCACTCTAGGATTGGGTATTTTCAATATAGATTTGGCGTAAACACTGCCTAAAATAGCAAATTGAAGTAAGTGTTCGGGCTTATTGTCTGCATTGGCTCCAACATCTAAAATAACACCATTTTGGTGACTTGGTTTGGGGACATTCGTGATGAGACAAGGTCTTTCAACTCCGTCAACGGCTTTCAATATTTGAATTGAACCAACCAACATAGCACCCGTATTTCCTGCACTTAAAAATGCATCGATTTGTTTGGACGCTAAAAATTGAAATCCTTTAAAAATAGATGAGTCACGTTTTGACGCAATGGCTTTAACGGGATGTTCTCCCATTTCTATCATTTCTGAACAATGTTCAATTTCAATCCCTTCTAATGAAATACCTTCATTAAAAGCGGTTGCTTGAATAATTTCAGAATCACCAAAGAGTTTTAGGTTGACATTGGAAAAGGCTTGTTTCGCTAAAAAAGCCCCTTTAATTGCTTCTAGCGGGGCAAAATCCCCGCCCATTGCGTCAACACCAATTATCATATTACGCTTCGTTACGACCTTTCATCACTTTTACACCTCTGTACATACCTGTTTCTAGGTTTACACGGTGATAAAGCGATATATCGCCTGTAACTGGGTCAGCAATCATTGGTCGTACTACAATTTTATCGTGTGTACGTCTCTTGTCTCTGCGGGTTTTGGAAATTTTTCGTTTAGGATGTGCCATAATATCTTATTCTTCTTTCTTGTTAAATATATCTTTTAATTTATCCCATCTGGGATCAATTGCATTGTCATCTTCGTTCTTGTGGAAACCAATTTTATCCAATACGATTAAATCGCATGGTTTGATTTCTAAATCGTCGCAACTTTTAACCATAGGGATAACAGGTAAAAATGATTCATAAATAATTTTAGAGAAATCCAAGGTAAATTCCGCAGGACTCAAATAAAAAATATCCATATTCACATTCTCCGCCTCCAAGTGTTTTGATTCATCAGCATTTAAATGATAAATGGCTGTAAAATCTGTAGTAGTTGGTAAATTTATATTTTTCAAACAACGGTCGCAAGTAAATTCTAATTCCCCTTCACTATGCACTTTTGCAACAATCATAGATTCGCTTTTATCTAAACTAATCTGTACTGAAAACTCAGCACTTAATACTTCCGTGTTTTTAAAAAACTCAAAGAACGAACCGTTTAACAGGTATTTGAATTGGTGGTTCCCATTCGGCAACTTAACAAACTCTATGGTTAAATCATCAATTTCAAAGGACATATTGCTAAACGAACGGCAAATATACGAAATATTAGATAATTTTTATAAATGAAAAAAATTAAAGACTCATAATAATGCCCAGAATAAATTAGTGTCTAAAAAAAACAACTAAAAAAAGAGGGGTCGAATTGACCCCTCTTCCTTAAGATTAATATTATTTCTGGAATTAGTACTCCCACAAGTCATGTTCAAAAATGAACATGTCATTTTTAATCTTTTCAGCTTCTAATAATGCAGCTACGTTATCTTCTTTGAATTCAGGTTTTGAGTTAATATATCTATCATCCCAGTCTGTCATTTTAACAATGTAACTATCAAACATTCTGTGACCATTTATATGCTGATCCCAATTCAAGCGCATCGCATCGTTAAAACGATTAAATACTTGAGATTTAGCCAATGTTGGTCTACAATCATCCATTTTCAACCAAAACGGTTTGTCGAAGGTGGTGCTTGTAATAGGTTGACCATCTGGACCTGTTACTGAAATTTCAATCGGTCTAACTGGTGCAATACCAATGATAATAGGTTTCATTTCACCATGTTTGTAGTCAAATACCCAATCTTCAACAATTTCAAATCGGAGAATTTTTTCCCAATTGAATGTTACCCAGAAAAAAGTATCGTGGTAATCGTCTACAGGATCTGCCGATTCTGGTTCAACACCTGCGTTGATTATTCTACTTTTTTCTAAGTTGGACGTATTTTTTAGGATTTCTTCTGGAGTTATAATTCTTCTAAAAGAATCATTTGCATAAGCCCTAACCAAACCTTTGGTTCCTAATTCCCAAAAAACTTGAGTAATAGGACTTCTTGGCCACGTCCAGTTTTTATTTAACTTTTGACGTAAATCGATTACTCTCCAAACGCGCTTTCTATACTTAACGTCTGCCTGACGCAAATATGGTCTTGGAATAAATTGACCTTGATTCAAACCTAAGTTGGTATCTTGGTTAACATATTCTGGTTCATAGTGTGCTTTTGCAGAATCATCGTAATGTGTACCGATGGATTCAATTTTTAAATCAGGAACAGAAGTTTGAGGCGCAGCAGCTGCATCACCAGAACTACTGGCTGCATCTCCGGCACCTTTTGACCCACCTTTTGCTCCACCTTTTGCAGGCGTTGCTGGTGTTTCTTCGGATCCCCAACCGCCTCCTCCTCCCCAACCTTGGGCGGAAGCAATGTTTGAGCTAACTAAAGCCATTGTGAGAAGAACTAATCGATTCATATCTATATTTTTATTTTACTATTGCACTCACATTATCAAGAACACGCATGGCACCATCTGGACCAACCGCTCTGATATCGGTAAATTGCATAATATCACCACTACCCAATTGACCTAAAATACCTTTAATAGGATCTAAGGTTGAAGAGGTGCTATTCGCGAATTTAGGACCATTGGTCTTTTTACCAACTGCCATAAATTTATAACCTTGAATTTTAAATTTAACGCCTTCGTAAACGAAGTTATCCAAAATCGCAGTTGCTGCAGTTTGCATTCTCAGTGCTTGAACAGAAACAGTGCCTTTAAATTCTATACCACCACAAATAAAACGTGGATCTGGAACGGTTTTTATTTTGAATATTTTTGTACCCATAGGTTTAATCTGACCGCCAGGCAATTTCGCTGCAACTTCAATTTTAACAGTACGATCTTGTTTTTTAGGGATGCTTACTTTATAGCTTCCTTTTTGACCAGTTAAACGGGCATTTGTTGCACCACCAGTTTCAGATACAATTCTTACCAATATATTTGATGGGTCAATACCACCAACAGAAATTGACAATGGGTTATCTAAACCAACATACAATACAGCCAAAGCGTCCGCTGAAATTGCTGCAGAAGGTGCAAAAGCGGTAAATTCTGCTTTAGCTTCTACTTGCTTTTCACCACCCGCTGGGTTTGGAAATGCAATTTTCACATTAATTTGGTTGGTACCAGGAGATTGTGGAGTAACTTTATATTTACCTACACCTGCTTCTACTGGAATGCTACTACCATTAACAAAAACTTTCATTTGTGCTTTTGAGTTGTAAGCAGCCAATAAGATATCAGCTTCGTAAGTTTGTCCAGTTACCACAGCGCCTGTTTTCGCTGATACCACTGGAATGATTGCGTCGAATTTAAAATCTGCCGCAGAAACTGACTCAGCCAATGTTTGGCAAACTTCAGATTCCATTAATTTTGCATCATTTTCGATTTTAGACAACATTGCAAATATGGCAGCCAACGGTGTGCTATGCATATAAACTTCAGCCCAATTTAAATCATTTCCATCATGATCTTTTACCTTACCAGATTCTGGTTTGAAAGGATCTTTTACTGTACCAGCGAGAAGAGAAGTTTTTGTAGCAATTTCTATCATTTTACTTGTTAAAAATGATTTTGTCTCAGGATTTTTACCAAGATTTGGGTCATTGCTAGCAGCTTTAAGGATATTCAACAAATTAACACGGGTTGAATTGATTTTATTTTCCAATTCTTTCCCTCTTTTACCAGCCAATTCCTCGTTGAAATATCTAACATGATCATCTAAGTTGTCACCAGATACTAAATTTGGCATATCGCCAGATTTTGTTTCAACCCAAGGATATTCTTTATAAAATTTGTATTCAGCTTTCTTTTCTTCTTCAACACTAAAAGCCAATACCGGATCAATTTTAGTATCTTCAGGATTTACAGCACCTTGTGAATATCTCAACAAATCTGTTTTAATCTTATGAATATAATTTACAAAATCGCCAACTTCTTTATTGGTTTGATTAGAAAAACTCAATGCAGATTTTGCCGCAACATTGTCTACTGCCAATTTTTGTAATTGTTGCCCCATTTTCACGGTTTTAACATCAATATTTGCAGTTGACTTTTTTAGTGAATTGTCTATCACCGTAAAAGCAAGCAAAATTTCTTTGGTTACGTTCAGCGCCAGTAAGGCTGTCAACACGAGATACATCATGTTGATCATCTTCTGACGTGGACTCTGTTTTCCACTAGCCATTATTTTCTCCTATTTTTAAGTATAAATGTGAAATAATGCAGGTATTAACGGTTACCACCCATAGCACTTAACATGTTTCCGTAGATACTGTTTAGGTTAGATAGGTTTTGGTTAAGTAGATTAATTTGATCATTAAATTCGCCAGTTGCTGATTCTGTTGCAACGATGTTATTTAAAACACCACTAAGACTGCTAGAGAATGATCCCAAAGAATCAGAAACTACAGCACTACTTTCAGAAATATTATTCATGTTATGAGCAGCTTTTGTTGCACTTTCAGCATATTCATTGGTAGCGATTGAAGCATTAGACAAGTTTGACATTTCTTTTACATTCGCAGCCAAAGATGTTAAACCTGTTCCTAAGCTTTCGATTAATTCAGGACCAACTTTTGCTTGTGAAAGTAAAGAATCCAATTGTTGCGAAACACTTCCACCTTTGTTCCCACCTTTGTGCGTAGAAGTAGGTTCTCCTCCAGCTAATTCAGGGTACACCAATGACCAATCTGGATCCATGTGAATGGGTTCAAATGCAGATATCGCGAAAATTGCAGCTTCAGTTAATAATCCTACTGACAACATGGCATTTGCTCCAGGCCAGTGTAAGATTTTAAACAATGCTCCAACGATTACAATTGCTGCTCCAAAACCATAAACGAAGTTCATGCTGGTCTTCCACTTTTTCGATTCAAAAAAACTTTTGCTCATTTTTAATTAATTTTTTAGTTTAGTTATTGTTTAGTTATTTTTTAAGTTTACTATTTTTTTACAACGCAATAGCAATACAACGTAAATTGTTTCAGTTTATTGCACAATAAAGAAGCTTATTTTTGGTCCATGTTAGATCGTCCAATGTAAGTTTGCACGCATCTAAAACCAATGTAACATTTAGACGAATCTTGGTATTCGTAAGTTCTAGCACCACACTCAATGAAGTAAGCTACGTCTTTCCATGAACCACCACGAATTACTTTACGTTTTCTAGAGATAGGAGTCTTTTTGATTTTTTCCTGCTCTTGTGGGTCAAAGCTATGTTCTTTAGTATAAATTTCGTAGTTACCGTTCAAATCATGAACAAAAGAGTTGTTGGTCTCATCCCAAGTGGTTCTTGTCCACTCAGATACGTTACCTGACATATTGTACAAACCAAAATCATTAGGAAAGTAGCTGTCTGCACGCACTGGATAAATACCACCATCACTTGCTCCATAATCACCTCTTAAAGGTTTAAAGTTGGCCAACATACAACCTTTACCATTTCTCGCATAAGGACCACCCCAAGGGTATTTGTTACCTATTCTACCACCTCTAGAAGCATATTCCCACTCGTATTCTGTTGGCAATCTAAAATCTTCTGTATTAGGCAATTCTCTCATATCCCAATGGGCAGATTTCCTTATAGATCTCCACTGGCAAAATGCAGAAGCTTGAGACCAGTTAACACCCACTACAGGATAATCATCGTATCTTGGGTGCCAGAAATATCCTCTTGCCATTGGCTCATTGAATGAATAAGTAAAATCACGAATCCAACAAAGCGTATCTGGATAGATTAACACATCTTCGTCTTTCAAAAATTCAGAACGATTTTTCGCATTGTATTTATCTCTATCGGTGTGAGCTGCCAAAACCAAATCTGTCCACTGATAATGATAAAATAATTTACGTGTATCGATTTGTCTTTTATTTCTAAAGCGCTCATTTCCTTGATAGAACATAGAATCGTACAAAATTTTATCAAAGTTCATTCCTGCTTTTTGATTTTTGTATTTCCAATCCAAATATTCAGTTTGGTTGATATATTTCAATGGGTCACCATTGTTATCTATCGCATTTGGATCGTATTCAGGATCAAATTCATCTGAATTGTCTCTAATTACATACAATGCACTCCCAGAAGTAGGTTCAACTGGTTTTTTAGATAACGTTAAAGTCACCGCATCTTGATCATAGGTGTTCAAATAAGAACGCGCCATAGAATCCATTACATAGGCAACAAATTGTCTATACTCGTTATTGGTGATTTCAGTTTCATCCATCCAGAATCCACCAACAGTCATTTGCTTGTTTGGCTCTAAATAGGATTGAAATACGTCTTGGCCGCCTTGACCAGTATGAAAGGTTCCTGATTTCACATAAACCATTCCTGGAGGTTCTGGGTGAAACCATGGGCTTCTACCTTGAACTCCAACTAGGTCACCTGTATCGCCAGGTCCACAAGCGATAAAGACAACAGAAGAAACAATTGCTGCATACCTCAATTTACTATTCATAAATAGGCTTTGGCTTATTTTAGTTGTTCTCAATTTTGAGATGAAGTCCATTACTTGGCTTTTCATTGTTTTTTGATATTTCGTTTTCAGGTGTATTCGTGTGAAGTTGCAAAAATATAGATTAATATGAATAATCCAACTATTTTAATTTTCAGTCTTATAATAACGCCTGTTTTAAATGTTTATTGTTTGTGAATAAAATTAATCTGTATTTGGATTTCTCTGCATCCAACGTGGGTGTCTGTATATTTTTGGAGGACGGCTAGGTAAACTAAAGTTGAAGCAATAGTTGACTTGAATTTCGTGAGTACCCCAACTTGTTGTTCTAATACGGTTAAGAACAATATCATAAGAATAACCTACACGCAAAGTTTGTTGACTTCCAGCGCCATTTCCAGCTATTGGAGGATAAAATCCAAGCATTATACTCATGGCATCCACACCATAACCATAGGCCCGTAAATTTAAACCACCGGCATAAAGATTGTTAAATGTAAGCATTCCTTGCAAATCCAATTGTGGTTTTATCAGACCGCCATCCGCTCCAACAACGGTTTTTAATAATACCGCAGGCTCTAATCTCAAAGAAGGGTTGGATAAAAATTGGTCAATTTTTGTACCGCCGACTATATATAAGTGTCTAGCCGTTTCTATTTTAATACTTCCACCCGTACCATACACATAGGTTTTTGGTGCCAAATGTTGCATACTTACACCAACATAGGTTCCATCTAAAATTTCAGGATTCGAATAATATAAACCTAAACCCATTGCAATTTTCGTATCACTTACCGTTCCAGTTGGAATATATGGATCTCCTGGATCATGGTAACGCAAACCTGCACCATCTAATCCTTTGGTTAATGAAGTTACATCAAAACCCAAACGTATACTTGACCCATTGGCCATAGTATATGCACCGGCGATACCACCACGCATAAATGTATTGTTTTCATACGCAATTCTATCGCTCATGAATCCAAAAAATACACCACCTATATTTAGTCTATTTTCACCAACTTTAATAGAAATAGGAGCACTGAATGCAGCACCAGTGGTTCTTGCACCGATATTCTGTGCAAACTTATCTGATGTAGGTAAACCAGAAACTGGCTTTAAAGTTGAAGTCTGATCCTCATAACCACGCCATTGCTGATGCGTTATTGCATTTAAGCAAAATTGATCAGACGCACCTGCATAAGCCGGATTGTATAATAGTTTGTTATAGGAAAAATGAGTAAAGATAGGATCTTGTTGGGCATAAGAACCTCCCGCCAATAGACATCCAACTGTTACGCACCAAATATTAATTTTTCTCATTTATGGATTGTGTTATTGCTTACAACTAAAAACAAATATGATGCAAATCCTCAAGAATCGCAAATGTTTTTTAATTCTAACCCATAATTTAGGCCATTCTTCGAAAAAAATCACCGTGAATAACCTCAATTATATATGTGGATTGATATTTTTAACCATCTATTACAATTTCCCACCCTATCCTATTTTGTTGAGAATTGGGTGGATAACATTCAATATCGGATATAACTGTCTAATAAATAAATCACCATATTTGTAGACAGAATAACTTTTATGGCACATATTTTAGTAATAGATGATGAAGCACCAATTCGAGAAACGCTAAAAGAAATTTTAGAATACGAAGACTTCACAGTATCGTTGGCAGAAAACGGAGACAAGGGTTGGCAAATGATTCAAAAAAATGATTACGATGTCATTTTGTGCGATGTAAAAATGCCAGGAATTGATGGCGTTGAATTGCTTGAAAAAGTTCAAGCGTTTAAACCAGAAATTCCGATGGTCATGATTTCTGGTCATGGCAATCTAGAAATGGCCATCGATAGCACTAAAAAAGGCGCCTTCGACTTTATTACCAAACCACCTGATTTAAATCGCTTGCTTATTACTCTAAGAAATGCGATAGACAGGAACAGTTTGGTTCAAGAAACAAATGTCCTAAAAAGAAAAGTTGCCAAAACATTCGATATCATTGGCGACACCCCAGCCATTCTTAAAATTAAAGATACGATTGAAAAAGTGGCTCCAACAGAGGCCCGTGTTTTAATAACTGGAGAAAATGGAACCGGTAAAGAATTGGTTTCAAGATGGATACACGAAAAAAGTAACCGTTCAAATATGCCTTTGGTTGAGGTAAACTGCGCATCTATTCCCACTGAATTGATTGAAAGTGAACTATTTGGACACGAAAAAGGCAGTTTTACTTCTGCCGTGAAACAAAGAATTGGAAAATTTGAACAAGCACATGGTGGCACACTATTTCTGGATGAAATTGGAGATATGAGTATGGCCGCCCAAGCAAAAGTTTTAAGGGCCATACAAGAAGGAAAAATAACCCGAGTTGGTGGCGATAAGGAAATTAAAGTAGATGTTCGAATTGTTGCAGCCACCAATAAAGATCTATTGGAAGAAATTGACAAAGCAAATTTCAGGATGGATTTGTACCACAGACTTTCAGTCATTTTGATACATGTCCCAACTTTAAACGAAAGAGCTGAGGATATTCCAATGATCGCTGATAAATTCTTAAAAGAAATTTGTGCTGAAAACGCAATGCCAATAAAAGAATTTACCGCAGATGGTTACAGAGCACTTCAGGAAGTAAATTGGACAGGAAACATTCGTGAATTGCGCAACGTAGTAGAAAGATTGGTGATATTGTGCGAATCTAAAATCACTGGCGACGATGTTTATATGTATAGCAATCCAGCGCAAAGAGGTTCAGATCCATTTGGCGTGGTTGACGAATACAACACTTTACAAGATTTTAGAGATTGGGCTGAGAAAGTATTTATTGAACGTAAATTGATTCAAAACCAATGGAATGTTGCAAAAACCGCAACTGAAATTGACATTCAAAGAAGTCATTTGTACAATAAAATAGAAAAGTATAACCTAAAACGCAGATAATTGGCAGTTGCTGAAATTGGAACCGATTTAAATCGGGCAATTGATCTTCTTAAATTGGATAATTTGGTTGCCATCCCCACGGAAACCGTTTATGGATTGGCTGCCAATGGCCTCAACCCTTTGGCCGTGAGCCAGATTTTTCAAGTAAAAAATAGACCCCATTTTGATCCACTCATTTTACATATTGGAAAAATAGAACAATTAGATGATTTGGCCCAAAACATCCCCCAAAAAGCCAAAATATTGGCGCAACAATTTTGGCCTGGTCCAATTACATTGGTTTTAGAAAAAAAGGATGTCGTTCCATCTATTGTCACTTCTGGCTTGCCGACTGTGGGCATTCGGATGCCAAATCATCCAATGACTTTAGAACTACTTCAACGAATTTCCTTTCCTCTAGCAGCTCCAAGCGCGAATCCTTTTAAATATGTAAGCCCCACGACTGCTCAACATGTTTTTAATCAGTTGGGATTTCAAATACCTTATATTTTAGATGGCGGAAACTGTAAAATTGGCATTGAATCTACCATTGTTGCATTTCACAATGACGATGTTCATGTTTTGCGTTTGGGGGGATTGTCTTTGGAAAAAATCGAATCTGTTATTGGGCCTGTAATTGTATCTACAGATATTCACACAACCATTCAAGCACCAGGACAATTATTGCAACATTATGCACCTAGTTGTAAGTTGGTTCCCATAGATGAATCTACCGATAAGATGAATTTAGATGGTTTGATTTTACTGAGTAAAAACAGCGAAAAACAACGTAAAATAAATCTCAAAATCAAACGGTTTTATTTGTCTGAGGCTGGGGATATATTGGAAGCGAGTTCCAATTTGTTTTCAGTTTTGAGGCAGCTAGATGATCTTGATTTAAAAACGGTTGGATTTGAATGGTTAGAAGAAAATGGGCTGGGTCGAGCTATCAACGATCGTTTAAAACGTGCTTCCAATTAGTTTTTAGCTCAGTTCTTCAATTTCTTCATCCAGAAAATCACGCGTGTTGTCCATCATAATCCAAAAATATTCTGGGGCTAGACCCAAATTTAACATAGGATGTTTGTTGCCAAAAGTATGATTGGCCTCATCTACAGTTATCAAAACACTGTGATTGCAAGCATTGTACAAAGACAATGCGTGTTCAAATGGAACTACTTCGTCTAATTTACCGTGAACAATTAACCAAGGAACCGTCAATCTTGAGGCAGCCAATTCCAAATTGTACTTAGTTTCGTTGTTTATATAATCCTCCCAAATTGAATAATTAAGAGGCATTTCTTGATTGGTCCTACTATTTTTAATAAATAAGGTATTTGACGTTTTCCAAATTTCTTTATCCAAGTTGACAAAGAGTGAGGAATAATTATTGATTGCAGACCATGTTACAATTTTCTGACAATATTGAGGAAACAAATCGGCAAAAATGATGGTATTAGCACCACCTCTACTGTGCCCTATCCAATTCAATTTTTCAGGATGAAGATTGTACAACTCTGAGCCTTCATTTGCAATCCAAAAAGCCAAAGACTCCATGTCTCTAATTTCTTGGGTGATGGTATTTTCGGCAAATTTGTAAAGTTCATCAAAATCTAGCATCCTCACACCATTATGAGTATAATTATAGGTGATGAATGCGCAATCTTCCGAAACGAAAAATTCGTGGAGATGCGGAACGAATCCCCAATCTTTAAATCCCTTAAACCCGTGGGAATAGATGTTAACGGTTAATTTTTGACTACCTTCTAATTCGGGTAAAAATAAATCGACGGCCATATTGTGACCGTCGATTGTTTGAATAGCCAATGAAATTTTTCTGTTCAATTGGTGCCCAGGACCGGAGTCGAACCGGTACGAGTGTTAGCTCACAGGTGTTTGAGACCAGCGCGTCTACCAATTCCGCCACCTGGGCCTTTTTTAAAGGACTGCAAAAATAAAATATTTCTGGGGAAAAACAATTAATATTTTCATAATATTCAAAAAAAACTTACAAATAATTTGCATTAACCTCTTTCCCATTCAATAACTTCCAAAGATTCCAACTTACCATTCTTGATTTGAAACCGTAAAGCTGTTCTAACAGTATGAAAACCATGCAATCCGCATGCCCCAGGATTCATATAGAGCAAATTGAGCTTTACATCTTTTTTGACCATCAAAATATGTGAATGTCCGCAAATAAATAAATCTGGCTTATGTAACAATAAAACGGGCTTTGTAATTGGATTGTAACTACTTGGTTTTCCACCAATGTGCGTCATGAATATTTTAAGCCCATCAATTTGAAATGCATTGTTCAGCGGATAGATGTGTTTTACATCCGTTCCATCAATATTACCATGAACACCCCTAATTTGTTTACCCAGTTTCATCACTTGGTTGTGCAAGTCTAAATTCAGCCAATCGCCAGCGTGCCAAACTTCATCTGCCCATTTTACATGATGAAGAATTTTATCATCTACAAAGCCGTGATTATCACTCAATAATAATATCTTCATTCTTTTTTCTATGTAACAATTTATCCCATCCCTCAATAAAAAACAAAGTCAACAGCGGATAAATAGGTAAAATATAACGTGCTGACCCCACTGGACCTAAAACTGCAAGATAAAGCAATATTGCGGCCATAATTAACTGATATTTTTTGATTTTTATGGCTGAAAACAATCCCAATGAGAGTACTAAAAGTTTTAATCCATTCATCACCGCGAATAATCCAATATATATCCATTGGTACCAAACAAAGCCCTTGTCTTTAAATCCAGATTTTAATTTTAAAAACCCACTTGATTTTTTCCAATTGAAAAATACCATGGCATCGTAACGACCTGGGTCAACCATTGCTGTTAAAGCTCCCTTTATATGAAATAACGCAATCATAGCAATATTGGACTTAAACGTTTCAAGATTTAACGAATCCATAAACGACTTTAATCCTTTCATATTGGAATTTAATGATTGCATTTTCTTGTTTTCTAAGTTATATGTATTTTCGGTTTTGGATATTCCTTTCGTTTTAGACAATACTACATATCGATTGTATTCATAAATATTGGTGGTTGATATGCTGGAATATGAAAATATTCGATACTGCGTATAGTTAAACAAGGAAACTAAAAAAACACAAGCGAATGGCAAAAAATCTAACCAATTAAGGGATTTAAGCTTTAATGCTCTAGCGAAAAAAGGTATAATTAAAAACAGAATAAAAATTGGCTTAAGTAAAACCAAGATGCTTAATATAATCCCTAAATATTTCATTTTGTTCGCAAACACATCCCACAAAAAGAACATTACAAACAATTCTGAAAACAATTCGGGCATCTTGAATCCTATGTACATCATTTGAAGTGGATAGGTCAATAAAAAAATCATGGCTATATTGAAATAATTAGCCCGATTAATAGAACGCAACAAATCGGATAAAAAAATAGGAATGAGTAAACCTGCAATCAACTGAAAGATTCCCATCAAAATGAAATGGTTATCCGTAATTCTCAATAAAAGTGGATATAAAGGCGTTCTGCGCAACGGTTCCAAAGGTCGCTCGATGAGATTTGGAATATCTAACCAATTTTGCCCAAAATGGTTTCCATATTTTACATATTCCGCGGTATCTAATAAATGATTGGGAAATATTAAATGAAAAATGAAGGCACAAAATGACACCAATACGTAAAAGATAAAATACCGATTTTTAAGAAGTTGATTTAATCCAATAACCATTGTAGTAAAAAGGACATAACAACAGAGAAAAATACGATTGGTATCTTAATTTCGAAAGTTTTGATTTTTAAACCAATCAAAGAAATAAATAATATCAACAGTGGAATGATGAAAAATTGGACTTCTTTGGGGGGGATATAGTTATCAAAATTAAAATTTACACCATCAAATGTACTAGAATTTTTGATAAAACGCGGTTTTTTACGAATTGGTGTGGTGTAAACAATTAATTTATCCGAATAAGATGTTTCGAGGTATAAAGTGGGGTCAACCCACATTGTAAATGTGTTATTTAACTCTTCAGAAATGGAATCATTGGTTGTTTCACGAAGATGAATCATTTTTGAATAACCATTGACATCTATGGACATAGACCTAGCCTCTTCCGGCTTGACAGTTATAATTTTCGCATAAATGTGAGACGGAGGTAAAAGTTCGTCTAAAATAACAAAAACAGACAGCAACAAGTTTGCTAAAGCAATAAATTGGGCAAACTTCAATAAACGCTGTTCCATTGCAGCGGTTAATTCTAAAGGGCCGTTTCAGGATCCCATTGTTCTAGGAAGTCAGCCACTTTTCTAACAAACATGCCACCTAAAGCACCATCTACTACCCTATGGTCGTAGCTATGACTTAAATACATCATTTGTCTTACAGCGATTAAATCTCCGAATTCGGTTTCAATTACAGCTGGTTTTTTGCGTATAGCACCCACGGCCATGATGGCAACTTGGGGTTGATTAATTACCGGTGTACCCATTACATTTCCGAATGAACCTACGTTTGTGAGCGTGTAAGTTCCGCCTTGGATTTCGTCTGGAGATAATTTGTTGTTTCTTGCTCTGATCGCTATATCGTTAACCGCCCTAGTTAGACCTAAAAGATTCATAGAATCGGCGTTACGAATAACAGGAACAATCAGATTTCCATTATTTTGAGCAACAGCCATACCTAAATTTATTGATTTCTTTTTGATGATTTTATCGCCGTCAACGGAAACATTAATCATCGGAAATTCTTTAATTGCTTTGGCGATGGCCCACAAAAAGATAGGTGTAAATGTAATGTTTTCCCCTTCTCTTTTCTTAAAACCATCTTTTACTTTATTTCTCCAATTAACCAAATTTGTAACGTCGGCTTCAACAAATGAGGTAACGTGGGGACTTGTTTGCATACTCATTACCATGTGATCGGCAATAAGTTTTCGCACTCTATCCATTTGTATGATTTCATCACCATTGTCTAAAGATACTCCTACTTTTACAGCTGTTGGAGCTGGTTTTGGCGTTTCTTTGGCAACAATTTCAGTAGCAGAAATAGCAGGTGTTGAGGCTGCTGGAACTATCTGACCTCTATTGGAAATGTATTTTAAAATATCTGCTTTTGTTACGCGACCTTCTAAACCAGTCCCGGAAATTGAGCTTAGTTCTTCACCAGAAATCCCTTCCTGAGAAGCAATATTCATAACCAATGGTGAATAAAAACGGCCCTCAGAAGACATTTTTACAGGTTGGTTAACAGCAGCGACTTGAGAAATTTGCTTTTCGATAATTTCAACTGCTGCGGTTGTTTCATTTTGTAAAACTGGAGCGGCGTTGTTAACAACTGAAGCGCTTGAATCAGAGCTAATCATAGCGATTGGTTCACCTACTTTAACTACATCTCCATCTTGGAAAAGTTGTTTGGTAAGGATGCCTTCCTCTGTACTTGGAATTTCGTTATCTACTTTATCTGTAGCTATTTCAACGATGGGTTCATCTTTTTCTACTCTTTCACCCACATTTTTTAGCCATCTGATAACTGTAGCTTCTGCGATACTTTCTCCCATTTTGGGAACGAGAATTGGTTTTTCTGCCATAATTGAACTGCTGCAAATTTCGGCAATTTATCCCTCATCAACAAACATTGATGAAATGAATTTTATTAAGTGTTAATCAAAGCTTGAATTTGGCTTAGAAATACCGACTATTTCCATGATTTCGGCCACTTCTTCCTGTTTTACAAAGTTCTTTTCTTCTCCAAATGAAAAGTACATATTTCTTAAGATTCTTTTAAAAATATCAAGTGCCTCACAGGCTTGATAAAATGCAGGCTGCTCATCCACATTTATTACTTTTAAAAATGCATCTATGCTTTCTTGAGAAAATATTTGTCCTTTGCTAAATGGATTTAAATAAAACAAAACACTGCTAACATT
>CAMAQS010000052.1 GCA_945860565.1 Chitinophaga pinensis
TGATTCAAAGCAGAATTGGGTCTCCGAATAGGGCGTTTCGACTCCGCTCAACGACCTATTTGGTATAGAGCTCAACGTCCTATTTGGTATAGAGCTCAACGTCCTATTTGATGCGGACCATCGAACATATTTGTTTAAACTTGAAACGCCTGTTTATGGCGAACTATTTTGTATAGGCAGAACTGGGTCGTTGAGTGACCCTCGATAGATATCGGGGGAAACGCCCCGTCTTGTGCAGATTTCATCCTATATACATTTCAAATCAATTATTCAATTTATTTGTTATATTTGTTACAACAAGTATATTCTTATGAGTCAAAAAATTCATCGTAGAAATTTCTTAGAACGCCTTACTCTGGCATTAACAACCGCAATTGCAACTCCAATTAGCGGTATTACTGATTCTATGCGCGTTTCCCATCCCCCAAAAAAAGAAAAAATGAATCCTATATTAAACATCAAACCATTGGGTTTTCAATGGGAAACCGCTGATCCGTTCTTGTTTTGTGTACATCATGAAGACTATTTTCCTGAAGGAAATGAATTTATGGGTCCCAATAAATCACACTTGCAGAACAGACATCTAGGGGATGATTTTATTATTAAGGATGGATTTAGAATGTATCATGGGAAAAAAGTACCTGGTTTTCCTGGGCACCCACACCGTGGATTCGAGACCATAACTGTTGTACGTAAAGGCCTTGTAGACCATGCAGATTCTTTGGGAGCAGCTGGACGTTATGGCAATGGCGATGTACAATGGATGACGGCAGGAAAAGGGGTTCAACATTCCGAAATGTTTCCACTGCTTAAATCGAATGAGCCGAATCCTTTGGAACTTTTTCAAATTTGGTTGAATTTACCAAGCAAGAGTAAAATGGTAGAGCCTCACTTTAAAATGCTGTGGAAAGAGGATATTCCAAACTATGTACATTCTGATTCTAAAGAGTTAAAAACCAATGTTGAAGTGATTGTTGGGAATTTATACGGGCATGTTGCACCTACTCCACCCCCAGATTCATGGGCTGCAAATTCAAAAAACGAAGTAGCGATTTGGAACCTAAAAATGCAAGCCAATGCAACGTTTAAATTACCCAAAGCATCGGAAGGCGTGAATAGAACACTGTATTTTTATGAAGGAAACGAAATTACCATTGGCACCGAAACTGTAGGGAAATATAGAGCAATTGAAGTTTTGGGTTCAGCTGAGATAGAAATTGTTGCGGGAAACGAAGGAGCGAGTATTCTGGTGTTGCAAGGCAAACCCATTGGTGAACAAGTGATGCAATACGGTCCTTTTGTAATGAATACAAAAGAAGAAATTAGTCAAGCTTTTGAAGATTATCACCGCACGCAATTTGGTGGATGGCCTTGGCCCAAATACGATCAGGTACACGCTAAAGAAAAACCTCGATTCGCCAAACATGCGGATGGACGATTGGAAGAGAAGGTTATTTAAATTGGTTTCGCCTTCAATATCTATATGGCACTGCACAAACCTATTTGAAGTTCTATTGAGTAGCTGAACGCCCATATATGAGAGGGAAAGCGTAACTTTTAATCTTTATTTAACTGATTTACAATTTAATTCAAAATGAAATTGGTCATTGATTAGGGCAGAAAGACACGTATAAAGTATTCTAATAAACACCCCATTTCAAGGGTTAATGGTGTATTATCCTATCATTAGATTGTCCTGAGCAAATTGAAAGAATGATTTTAACGCTGAAATATTCTTAAAACCGTTCAAATTAGGTCAGTAAATTAATCCCAAATTACATTTTTTAAGACACTATATTAAGTTTTTTTTAAAAATTCCCTCAAAATAGAATACAAAAAACAACTCCTAAACAATACACTAAAACATAATAATCAATAAGTTAGTAAAAAATAAAATAAATCTATAATTTTTGGCATTGTTTTTGTTCAATTCTATTCACAAACAAAAAAACTATGAAAAAAACTACATTATTCTTCGCTATGACACTTGCAATGGTAAGTGCTGCATTTTCTCAAGTTGCACCTCCAACTCCTCCATCAGCAAACGGTGGTAAAGGTGGACAAGCAGGAGCTCCTGGCGCAACGGCTAAAACATTAACTTTTGACCAGTTCATGTCTCATTTAGGTAATTATGACGGCAAACCTGTTACTTTAACGGATGTTGTTGTAGATGCTTCTCCAGTTGCTACTAAAGAAATGACTTGCAAAGTTAATCCTGATCAAGTTAAAGTTGCAATTACTGCACAAGGTGCTACTAAAAAACCAACAACAGTTTGCTTTAAAGGCGACAAAAAAACCTTCGATATGCAAACCAAAATGGGTAAAATTAAATTTACTGCAACTGTATCTGTAATTGGTAACGAAAAAGACGGTTACACTATCTCTAATCCAAAATTTGGTGCTGCCACTAAATAATTTTTAAATTTAATACTTAAAAAGTCCCGCGATACCGCGGGACTTTTTTTTTTGCCAAATGATCGGGGCAGAAAAAGACAGAATATAAAGTAGGGCAGAAAAGAATATAAAGTAGGGGCAGAAAATTTTCTGCCCCTACTTTATATAATGCAAATATTGTATAGTGTTTGTTTGGAAGATAATAGCACATTTCATTTCTACGAGCAATAGCATATTGTGAATTGTTATCAATACATAATGATACAATCCAAAAAGGACGTTTCAAATCCGCTCAACGACCTATTCAAATAAATATTAATAAGTTGAGCAACCACGCCACGATAGATAATAGGGGAAAACCGTACTTTCCCGCATTGGTTTTTTTCGATTTTTACAACTTTTTAGAGTTTGGCACAGCGTTTGTAATATATCTATCAAACAATACTAAACTAAAACAACATGAAAAAAATTACTACACTTTTCGCTTTGGCTTTCATCGTGGTAGGATCTACCTTCGCTCAACAAGCTATCTCTGGTGCCATCTTCGCTTCTAATCCTGCGCGTTTCAATGGTAGAACTGTTACTGTTAAAAACGTACAGTTAAACATGACTAATGTAACTTCAACTACTGGAACTGTTGCTCCAGGTGGTGCTGGTGTTCAAGCTGGTCCTGCGGGTCCTGCACACGGTGCTCCAGGTCCTAACGGTGCTGGTACTGCAGTCGTTCGTTGCAATCCTCCAAAAGGTTTCCAAAAATTGGATGTTGACTTCATCGAAGAGCCTGATTACCAAGGATGTTTCTTTATGAAAGAAGTAATGTTCAACCAATTGAAAAAAGAAACTGGTATGCAAGATAAAGTAGATGTTCAATTGACTTTCCGCGGTGACGCAAAAGTTGGTTACATGGTTACTTTCTACAGACTAGGTAAATAATATTAAAATCTTACTAACACTTATACAAAGCCCTGCAATTTGCGGGGCTTTTCTTTTTTGTTACAAAGTCGGAGCAGAAAATTTTCCGCCCCGACATTATATGCTGCAATTATATTTAATTATTGCATTGATTGTCTGAGAAGAAAAAGACAGCAAAAAGATGGGCATGAGGGATGAAAATCTTCAGCCCCGACATTTTATGCTGCAATTATATTTAATTATTGCTTTGAATGTCTCAGCAAAAAAGACAGCAAAAAGATGAGCATGAGGGCAGCATGTTGTAAGGGCTGAAAATCTTCAGCCCCGACTTTATGCTGCAATTAAATTTAAACATTGCTGTGAATGTCTCAGCAAAAAAAACAGCAAAAAGATGAGAACGAGGGCAGCATGTTGTGCGGGCTGAAAATCTTCAGTCCCGACTTTATGCTGCAATTAAATTTAATTATTGCTTTGAATGTCTCAGCAAAAAAGACAGCAAAAAGATGAGAATGAGGGCAGCATGTTGTACGGGCAGAAAATATTCCGCCCCGACCAAGTCAAGGCAACGAAAAATCCTGCCATATCAGCCAATATATCAAAAATATCGGCACTTCTGCCCCAACCCATATTCTTTTGTAAGACTTCAATTAAAATAGCTGTAAACAAACTCAAATAATAAAAATCAATTTTGCCAATTGCACCTGTAGAACCCTTAAATATAAAATAATACTTATAAAAAAGCACATACCAAATAAAAAACAAAACAAAATGCACCCACTTGTCTGGTTGCAACTGCATAATCCACTTGGGCAAAGTGGTATTATTTGAACCTTTCGAAGCTAGGGTGAGATATAAAATAAAAAATCCCCACGCGAGCGTGGGGATCAATGATTCTTTCAATTTCATAGAATGTGATTACACACCTATCAAACTTTTATAATCTTCAACTGAAAGTAAACCTTCTATCTCTGAAGGGTTGCTTAACTTAATTTTAACCATCCATCCTGTTCCATAAGGATCAGAATTTACAGATTCTGGAGATCCGTCTAATCCGGGATTTACTTCAATCACTTCACCCGAAACTGGCATGTACAATTCACTTACCGTTTTTACGGCTTCAACGGAACCGAAACTCGCTTCGGCATCTAGGGTATAACCATTTGTAGAAATGTCTACGAAAACGATATCACCCAATTCACCTTGTGCAAAATCTGTAATACCCACTGTGGCAGTGTCTCCTTCAACTAAGATCCATTCATGATCTTTAGTGTACTTTAGGTTTTCTGGAAAATTCATATTGTTGTTTTAACTGTTTGTTTTTCTTTATTATTACTCCAAATAATGGACAATAGTGTACTTAATTTTGATTTTAGGTGGTTTCTATCCACAATAAAATCCAGGAATCCATGTTCGAGTAAAAATTCACTACTTTGGAATCCTTTAGGTAAATCCTTACCAATTGTTTCTTTGATAACACGAGGCCCTGCAAATCCGATCAATGCTTCCGGCTCAGCGATATTAAAATCCCCCAACATAGCATAAGAAGCGGTAACCCCGCCAGTTGTAGGATTGGTCATTAACGAAATATAGGGCACACCACCTTTGTTCAAAAGGGCTAATTTGGCGCTGGTTTTAGCCATTTGCATCAATGAAAACGCCGCTTCCATCATACGTGCACCGCCCGATTTAGAAATCATCAAAAACGGTGTTTTGGTTTCGATGGCATAATCGATGGCTCTCGAAATTTTCTCCCCTACAACGGAACCCATAGATCCCCCAATAAAATTGAAATCCATACAAGCCACAACCAAATGTTGACCATTCATTTTCCCATGCCCAGTGCGAACTGCGTCTTTCAAGCCCGTTTTATTCTGAGCTACGGTGATACGGTCGGCATACGGCGCTGTATCAGTAAAGTTTAATGGGTCACCACTGCTAAGGTTGGCATCCAATTCAACGTATTTATTCTGATCGAACAGAATTTCAAAATATTCTTTGGAACCAATGCGGTCGTGGTAGTTGCACGATGGACAAACGTATAAATTGTGAATCCAATCTCTTGTAGGATGGGCTTCTTTACAACGTTTACACTTCTCCCACAACCCATCGGGTGTAGGCTTTTTGTCTTTGGTTTTAGTAAGGATACCTGAGAGTGTGCGGACGTACCACTTCGACTCAGAGGAATCCATATCAAATTCGTCGTATTCAGCTTCAGCCACGATAATTATTATTAAGCAATTGTAATTGAATTGTCTGAATAAACGTTCTGTACTGAATTCAACAAATCAATACCTTCATTCATTGGTTTTTGAAACGCCTTGCGTCCTAAAATAAGTCCAGTACCACCGGCTCTTTTGTTCACAACGGCAGTGTAAACTGCTTCTTGTGTATCGCCTTGGCCTTTACTTTCACCACCAGAATTAATTAAACCTGCTCTTCCCATGTAACAATTTGCTACTTGGTAACGAGTAAGGTCAATTGGGTGATCTGTGGTTAAATCAGAATATACTTTAGAACTCGTTTTGCCATGTTTGGTTGCATTGTAACCACCATTGTTGGTTGGCAATTTTTGTTTGATGATATCTGCTTGAATGGTAACACCTAAATGATTTGCTTGACCTGTTAAATCGGCACTGGTATGATAATCAACACCATCCACTACAAACCCGTTGTTTCTAGTATAACACCATAGAATAGTAGCCATACCCAGTGAATGGGCTTCTTCGAAAGCTCTTGCCACTTCTATAATTTGGCGTGAACTTTCTGGGCTACCGAAATAAATTGTGGCACCAACAGCCGTAGCACCCAAATTCCAAGCATCCCTTACCGAACCAAACATAATTTGGTCGAATTTATTGGGATATGTCAAAAATTCATTGTGGTTAATTTTTACTATAAATGGAATTTTATGCGCATATTTTCTAGAGTTCATTGCCAACACCCCATAAGTAGAAGCCACTGCATTGCAACCTCCTTCAATGGCCAATTTAACGATGTTTTCAGGATCAAAATAGATTGGGTTTGGAGCAAAAGAAGCCCCAGCACTGTGCTCAATTCCTTGGTCAACTGGCAATATGCTTAAATATCCGGTGTTGGCTAAACGGCCATTTCCGTATAATGCTTGTATGCTTCTTAACACTTGTGGACTACGGTTTGTTTGGGCAAACACACGGTCAACAAAATCGGATCCAGGTAAGTGGATGTTTTCCTTTTTAATGGTGTTACATGAATGGTTCAACAGATAAGCTGCGTCCTGACCTAATAATTGTTCAATTGATTGCGACATTTTATTGCTCTTAAGGTGTTAATTTTGAGCAAAAATAAACATTTTTCACAATGATTGAGATTAAACAAGCAATAAGTACCCAACAATTAATGGAAATTTTCGAAATTAGAAGAATTGTTTTCGTTATAGAACAACAAGTTGATCCCTCTGAAGAGTATGATGAATTTGAAGAAAGCAGTACTCAGTTTATTGCGAAATACAACAATGTCCCTGCCGGAACATGCAGATATAGAGCCACAGAAAATGGATTTAAACTGGAACGTTTTGCAATTTTACAGGACTTTAGAAAAAAAGGTATTGGAGCTGAACTATTAAAAAAATGCCTAAATGAACTTCAAAACGAAGATAAAAAAATATACCTCCATGCACAAGAACATGCAGTTGGATTTTATGACAAACATGGATTTATAAAAGAGGGTGATTTGTTTTTTGAAGCCAACATTCCCCATTACACCATGGTATTTCAGAAATCCTAGTCTTTAAATCGTTGGTTTAACTTTCCATCTATTAAAAGATAATGGGCCTCACGGCCCATTATATCTTCCTATAAACTTAATACAATCGCTAAACTACTCTATTTCACAACTAAACACGCGATACACTATACTTTACAAATACTATGCCAAAAATCAAACCTGATTCTCGCCAATTTGTTGTCGCCACATAGCGTAATACAGCCCTTTTTCAACCAATAATTCTTCGTGTTTACCTTGCTCAATAATTTTTCCCTTTTCCAGTACAAAAATTCTATCGGCGTGCATAATGGTACTTAACCGATGCGCAATCATCACATTTATTCGATTCTTTTGATTGGAAATCTCTTGTAAGGTCTTGGTAATTTCTTGCTCAGTAATAGAATCCAATGCACTGGTTGCTTCATCGAAAATGAGCAAATTGGGATTTCTCAACAACGCACGGGCAATAGATAATCTTTGTTTTTCTCCACCAGAAACTTTAATTCCCCCTTCCCCAATTTGCGTATCCAATCCATTTTCAGCCCTACTTAATAAACTTTGTGTGGCAGCCCTATTCATGGCTTCCATTAAATCACTTTCCGTAGATTCTGGACGTACAAACAATAAATTCTCTCGAATGGTACCCGAAAACAACTGAGATTCCTGAGAAACAAGACCCAACTGTAACCGTATGTCGTTTCTGTCAACGTCTAAAACAGAAATGTCGTTGTAATTTATTTCTCCTTCAGTTGGTAAATACAATCCTACCAACAACTTAACCAAAGTACTCTTGCCACTGCCTGAAGGTCCTACAAAAGCAAATGACTGGCCTTTTTCTAACGTGAAATTAATATCCATAAGTGCGTTTTTCACCCCGGAATTGTGTTTGAATCCTACATTCTCGAATGATATCGATTGAATTGCTCCCAAAGGTTTTGCATCGGAAGGCACAATTTCTTTGGGGGTATCAAGTAAATTCTGGTACCTATTTAAGGATACTTCTGCTTCTCTATATGCTTGAATGAATGTTCCCAATTCTTGCAACGGATTAAATATAAAAAAGGTATAAAACAAAAACTGAATGTACATACCTGGCGAAATTCTCTCAGTAAAAACCATCCACGATAAAAACAACAACAACACATTTCTCATTAAGTTAACAGTTGTACCTTGTACAAATCCTAGGGTTCTTATTTTTTTCACTTTTCGCAACTCCAAACCTAGAATTTTAAGCGTATTGTCTCGAATACGGCGCATCTCTTGTACCGCCAGACCCAAACTTTTAACCAATTCAATGTTTCTTAAACTCTCTGTTGTTGTGCCCGCCAATCTAGACGTTTCACTCATAATGATTTTTTGAATGGTTTTAATTTGTTTGCTTAACAGTGAGCTGCTCACACCTACTATTAACATCGACCCTAAAAATACAGGCGCAATAAGCCAATGCACTGTAAATGAGGTCACAAACACGAACAATATCCCCACAAAAGAGTTGTAAACCAAATTAACGGATAACGTTATTAGCCTCTCCGAGTCTGTTCTTACTTTTTGCAAAACATTCAACGTTTCGCCACTGCGGTGATCTTCGAAGGTGGCAAAAGGCAAGTCTAAAGTATGTTTAATTCCATCCGTAAAAATCTTTGCACCTGTTTTTTGTATGGCCACACTCAAAAAATAATCCTGTAAATTTTTGGCAATGCGACTAATCATGGCAACGCTTACTCCTATTCCAAGCCATTTCATGACACCGAAAAGAAAATCATTTTCCGAAAATGTTTTGTGTTGGGTCAAGTATTTATCTATGATATTTCTTCCAACCCATGGATCGAACAAGCTAAAAACCTGGCTTACAGTAGCCAATAACAACGCCCAAAAGACCAAACGTCCTTGAGGTTTTAAATATTTAAATAATAATTTCATTCTTTTCTTTTATCAGTTTATCGTAAAACGACAACATTTTTTGCGTATTCCGCTGTAAATTGAAGTGTTCCTCGGTGAATAATCGTCCTTCTTGCCCAATTTCCACACTTTTTCGTGGATCACTTAAAATCTCACTTAAAGCTACAATAAATTCGCTGGCAGAATCGGCAAGCATTGCTTGTTTCTTGTTTATTACATGAATTCCTTGTGCCCCAATTATGGTTGAAACTACTGGAATTCCGTAACTCATTGACTCAATCATTTTCATGCGAATGCCGCTACCTGCCCAAATTGGAACAATACATATTCCATTGTTTAACATAAATTCTTTGGCGTTATCAACCTCGCCATGGTTAAAAACATCTGTTTGAAAATATCTTGAATCTTCCTTATTCAAACCTTTACCGGCGATATGAAACTCCAAATTGGGAAATTTTGCTTTCAGGTTTGGCCAAACTTTGGTTAAAAACCATTGGACTCCATCAACATTGGCGTCCCATTCCATTGAACCAATATGGAACAAACGATTGGGTTGTATTTGAACCTTGTTTTGCAAGCCTGTAACCATTCCAGGGGTATATAAGAATGTGTTTATTGAAGTGTGTTTTTGGAAATAGTGCAAATCATTTTGAGAAATAGCGCAAATGGCATCCACTTTTTTGATAAATTTTAACTCCTCACGTTTTAAACGGGAAACTTGAATTTTTAGGTATATTTTTTTCAGGGGGGATGTTGTTTGCTGCCCCAATCTTTCCCATATCTGAAATTCAACATTGTGAGCCCGGTAAACTATAGGTCCTCCAAACAAACTGCGAATGGTATGATAAAAAGGCGAAGAATACAATCCCTCAATATGTACAATATCATACTGATTTTGTTGAAGCAAGTCTGTTATTTTATCATTTGCTTCCTTGTTTTGATATCGCTGAAGAAAATAACTTCGACTTGAAAACAAGTTCAAAATGGCGGAAACGGGTGATATTGAAGCATCCAATTCGGAGGTAAAAACCCTACAAAACGAAAACCTTTGTTTCAACACTTCTTTTGAAACGTGATGTTTTTTTGTGTTGTACGTAAAATAATCGATGGATATCCCTTCAAAAGAGAGCGATTTTAACATTTGAAAAGTAGCAATGGCACCGCCATCATTTTGGGGCCATGGCACTCTGTTTCCAACTACGAGAATTCGCATTACGCCTTCTTTCTAACCTTTAATTTCACAAATGCAATGGCCGAAACCAACCGTGAATTCAATTTAAACCCTGACCATAAAGATTTATCTTGCAATGCTTTAGACGTAATAACTATTGCAATAGGGAGCAAAACCAATGTGCTCATCCACATCCCAAACCAAACGGGTACAACCAACTCCTTACCCATCTTCTCACCGGTAATGTTAATGGCATAAAACAGCACAAACAGTAACACACTGATAACCAAGGGCAAACCTATTCCTCCTTTTTGAATGATTGCACCAAGAGGCGCTGCTATTAAAAAAAGCATCATTAGGAGGAAAGAATAAGAAAATTTCTTATGCCATTCACTCTTATACAAGGCAACATCTTTGTATTCATATTCTTTCGTAGAAGCGAGTCCATCGATGGTTCCTTTTGTTCCTCTTGCCATGGAAACGGCCAAAGCGCGTATTGACTGGTGCTGGGCGGTGTCGAAATTGGATAATATATTGGGATTATTCAGGTTCTTGTAATTGTTCAAATCCAATTTCTTGGGTGTTCCCATTTGTTCAAAAATAGCTGGATAATGAATCAATCTTCCCAAATACCGGTTGTTGTCTAGATAATGTTTATCCATTCTCATGTTGAATGAATCTATCTCCAGTTGCAACTGCAATACGTTCAGCAATCTATAATCCGTAGCCATAATTTCACGGTTTGAAAAGTTGATGTCTAAACTTGATAAATCAATGGCCATTGATTGTTTTTCGAAATACATGAGGTTAAAAGGATATGTTCTTCGGTAGTTTTCTGCTGAAGTCATTTCCTCATATCGAACTCCATTGAATAAAGTAAGATTAAGCATGCGTTTGTCTTTCGACATCACCATTTTGCCTTCTTTGGCACGAATAACATTTAAACGTTTGCTGTCGTCTTTTTTGTATTCGTAAATAAGCATGTCTTTTACGGTTTCGTTGTCAGCTTCTTTGTGTCCCACACGAATTGAAACCCCTTCAATTTGTTGGTAAAACTGACCAGCATCAATGTTAAACGCTGGTTTTTTGGAGCGTAAATCCAACAACATGGCTTTAAATTCTAAATTGGCTTTGGGAATTACAAAGTTCAAAAACAGAAAATTCAATCCCACCAAAACAGACATAAAAACAAAAACGGGACGCAATATTCTCAATAAAGAAATGCCATTTGCTTTCATGGCCACCAATTCAAAACTCTCAGATAAGTTTCCGAAAGTCATTAAACCCGCAACCATAACGGTTAAAGGCAATGCCATTGGAACCAAATCTGCCAATGAAAGTCCAATAAGTTTGACTAAAACACCGCCGGGTATGCCCTTTCCGACCAATTCATCGATGTATTTCCACAAAAATTGAATTAAAAACAGGAACAAACTCAATACAAAGGTTACCAAAAATGGGCCTACGTAAGACTTAAGTACCAGTTTGTCAATTTTATTTATCCGAAATGGATAGCGCATTACTGCAAAGATAAGGATAGTTATTGAGTACTAATATAACAAACGACAGACGACTTTAATCTGTGATGAACACAAAGTCCGTAGGAATAATTCCAGTTGAAAATGAACTCACCCAACTCCCATCTGTCTTGAAAATAAAAACTTCTCCATTGCTAATATAGTCTTTGGCATCACCGATGTAAATATTTCCTGAACGTGGATGAATTCCAAGCGTGTACATGTTTTTAGGAGATTTTGTTAATGGAATGGATACAATATCGCTGTAGTTCGATGCATTGATATCCAAAGATTTTAATGTGCCATTGAGAATAAAATATATCTTGTCTTTATTCGGATTTAGTTTTAATTTTTGGATGCTAGAAGCCATCGGAAAGTGAATAATAAATTGTGGAAGTGTGTCGTTTGATTTAAACATTGTAAGGCTTGCTTTGCCATTTACACTGCTTGCCACCCACAATCGGTTCAATTTATCGATGGCCAAATGTTGGGCCCCGGTATCGACCTTTATATAATTGGTTTGGTTGTTTAATGGATTGATTTTCATTAAAAACCCATCGTATAACGCTGCGAAGATGTGATTGTCCCAAACTACAATTTCTTCAGACCAGCCCGCCCTTAAACCCGATTTATTGGGTAAACAAGGCACTTCTGACAAGGTGTTTAAATTCTGGGTATCACAGCGAATGATTTTATTTGCTAAAATGTCGGTAATCCACAAATTTCCATTGTATTGGGCTAAATAACGGGGTGATTTAAATCCAATTTTCGATTTTACTTCTTTAAATGTTTTGGGGGATATTTTCACGAGTTTACCCGTGTTATTTACGCTTAACCATAGATATTGGCCATCAAAAAATCCACTTTGTAAAACGTCGCCCAATGGTTTGCCATTCACTTGCTCAAACACATTGCTATGAACCACATTTGAATCAGGATAATACATATCTAGTTGTGCATTGTTCCACATGTAGTTTCCTTCACATAAAACGGCCACTTTTTCGCCTGTTAATGGAATTTGGATGGAACTGATGGGTGTATCTTTTATACACCCAGTCATCCCCAGAAACAAAAAACAAAATAAACCTATTGTGATTTTTTTCATCAATCGTTTTTGATCAATCGGGTTGAGAAGTTACCTTTAACATTGTGTCTAACTTCTACAAAGTAAATTCCAGACTGTAGGTTATCAATTGAAACATTCAGTTGTGAAATGGATGGATTGTACATTACCTGTTTTCCAGCAATATCAAATATATACAATTCACCATTTTCGAGGTCATTGGGTAGAATAAAGGTAGATGTTGTTGGATTTGGGTAAATGTGCAAATTATTCATTTTGTATTTTTCCGTAGATACAGCATATGCCATTTGAATTTGATCGATGGCAAAGTATGCCGGCGTATTCATACCAAATGCGCCATTATCTGAACTAAGTAGTTTAAAACTTATGCTATCAGGATTGAACTTAAAACCAACATATTGCCAAGTATCTAAAATGAATTGTTTGTTGGGATTAATATTTCTAAAATCGGCAAGGATTACACGAATTTCTTCTTGGAGAATTCCTTTGCTGTATGCAAAAATATTTAGTATAAAACTATCTTTATTTTCATACGAAAATTTACGTCCAAAATCATCTCCAAGAGCCATACTATTAAAGGCGTAAGTAGTATTTGTAATATTCATACCTAACAAATATTGGTCTTTTTCTTTTTGAAGGATGGTGGCGTTGTTTTGACCAATTGCATAAACCTTTCCGGAATTGGGATTCTCTGAACCAAAACCAGTTTTTGCACAATAAATATGTTTGGTAAAATCACTTTTTTCAATGGTAGTGTAATTTTTTCTTGAAATGGCAAAGTCACTTCCCCAATAACCACCAAAAGAAGTATCCCATCCCAAATTCATGCTAAAATTAATGCCAACATCTGCTTTTTTGAGTTCATACTTGTTTCCATCAGAACCATTTAAAACCTCACCAGAATCTAAAGACGCTGTAAGTTCTTCAAAACCCACTGTGAAAACGGGCATGGTCTGTGCGTTTGCGGCATTAATAGATGCAGCGGCCATTAAAATGGCTGTAAAAAAATTGTTTTTCATTTTTTATATTTTATGTTAAGTGTTAATTCTATTGTTCTTGGAGGCATTGGCCTAGATGGCATATTCACATACAACGCGTTTAATGCGTTTGAAACCTGAACATTCCAATCGAAAATGGTTTGTTTTTTTGCACCAACTATATGAATAAATTGTACTCCAGATGACCACAATCTATAGCCCGGCAACCAAGCTAAATTATCAGACTGAATGTATCGATTTCCATTGTGATTTATTGCAACAAAAACCGAAAATGAGCGATAATTATAGGTCACTTTTGCAAAACCCACAAAATCGGGAATGAATATTTGCGATTTTAGCTCAGGAGATAATCCAGTTTTTACTTTGGTTTCTACAAACTCCCCTGCCGATTTAAAGTCAATGTTGTGCTTATTTATTTTTACGAGGAAAGAAGAAGAATATTGAATGCCATAATATCTACCCGATTGCAAATTGGTTGCGCTCCATCCCCAGGAACCAGTGGGTACCCAAACAATGGGTCGGTGCATTTCTCTGTAAAAAGGAGTCATTTCAATAGAAATCTGAAAGTTTTTAAGCGGTTTGATCCACTCTAGCCCAATCTCTGTTCCCCATCCATTCTCAGCCATTACATTGTTTTTAACTTTGGTTGCCCAATATAAATCGTTCATTGTTGGACGCCTAAATGAGGTGTGAAAGTCTGTTTTCAATTTCCAAACTTTATAAAATGGGGTTTCAGAAGATATTCCAAATGTGGGGATGCCTTCATACCATTCGTAACGGGCATTTCCCGACAATTTTACCCGTTTAATTTGGGTATTCAAGGCTGCAAAAGTAGCAGGCAATATTCGCGAAACTTGTTGAGCATAATTTATGGTTTGGGCTTTTTGATAAGCCCCATCGAAACCAAATAAAAATGAATAATGGTTGGTTTGGTAATAATTTTCAGACTGGAGGTACATATTCTGGGTTGTACTTTTATCAGGCTCATTAGGCGTTGGAAAATACGTAATTCTGTCAGAGAGATACCCAATTCTATTGACAAAACTCCACTTTTTCAAAGAGATTTTACTTTCTAAAACAGATTTTACATTGTCGTCGTTTTGACGACCTTGGAATGAATTTGATCCCAATAAAAAGCCCAAACCGCGCGTTGCTTGATTGAATTCTAACACCGACTTTATGGAATGTTTGGTAGACAATTTTAGTCCGATTACTGCCCTCAATAACTGACTTTGAAAATCCGAGTTGGTAGTGTTTTTATGCTGATCTAAATACGGATCATGATAATTAAAGGCATTTTCATTTTGAATACGGGCATACAATATTTGAAACCCAACCTTTGAGGTACCTTTAAACAAATTGAAGGCCATTTGATTGTTTTTCAAAGACTGCCAACTTCTAGAAAGCGACAAACCTTCTTCCTTTTTAAACGGCGTGGTATTGTTTAATATAAGTGTGCCTCCAACCGCGCCACTGCCATACAGTGCTGAGTTTCCGCCTTCAATAAATGAAATTTCGTTTGTACCATAAGAAACAAGATTGTTAAAATCGGTCATTCCCAGCATAGAGTGATTTGATGGCAAACCGTTCCAAAGTACTTGGGTTTGTGTCGCATCAGAACCACGTCTACTTAGAGTGGCAGAACCTGAAATGCCGTATTGTTTTAAGAAAAAACCAGATTGTTGCAATGCATTTCCAACGGTGGCAGGATGATTTTGGGTTTCAAATAAGGTAGTTTTTTTACCTGTTTGGGCAAATGAAATGCGTTGTGACTTCACAAAAACAGTGTCAATGGTTTTTGTCCATAAAGAATCGTTTGCAGCAAACGACAAAATAGCGATATGTGTTAAAGTTCCAACCATAATACAGCGCTACAGGAAAAAGCATGATGTTGCCAAAAAATGGCTATCACCATTGCGCTTTTATTCCCGAAAGCGAATTGTTATTGCGAGCAAGGCAGGTCTTCTGACTTCCCAATTTCAAGCGCCTTCCCGTTTACACAGTGGCGTAGATGCTTGAAACATTTGCCTAAAAGGCATTGGGTTACAGCTGCGGGTACAGTCTCGGTTTTTCACCGAAGTTCCCTTTTCATCTAAACAAGAGAGCCAATAACTTATTTAGAACCTAAACTCTGATAGCAAAAGTAATTAATTT
>CAMAQS010000053.1 GCA_945860565.1 Chitinophaga pinensis
CTCGTAAAAGAAACCATTTTTCATCAGTTCTGTGGTGGTGAGGACATACACGAATGCACTAAAACCATAGAAAATTTATCAAAGTCTGGTATTGGAACCATTTTAGATTACTCAGTTGAAGGTGAAGATAATGAAACTGCTTTCGAGAAAACGAAGGTCGAAATTATCCGAACCATACATACAGCTTCTGGAAATGAAAAAGTTCCATTTGCTGTTTTTAAGGTTACAGGAATCATCAGTCAGGAGTTATTAGAAAAAAAATCCAATGGTTCGGACTTTTCAAGTACCGAACAATCTTTGTGGAACAATGGTACTGCGCGATTTAGTCAAATTTGTACCGAAGCATATTCGAACAATGTTCGTTTATTCATAGATGCCGAGGAAACATGGATTCAATCTGCAATCGATGAGTTGGCCGAAAATGCAATGGCAGAATTCAATACCGAACGTTGCATTATTTACAATACAGTACAACTGTATAGAGTTGATCGTCTAAGTTACCTTAAGAAACAAATTGAAGAAAATACCCATTTTCTTGGTTTTAAACTTGTAAGAGGTGCGTATATGGAGAAAGAAAGAGCCCGTGCAAATGAGTTAAAGTATCCAGATCCAATTCAACCCAACAAAGAATCCACCGACAGAGATTACAATGAGGCCCTAAATTTGTGTATTAAAAACATTCAAAAAGTAAGTATTTGTGCAGGTACTCACAATGAAGTGAGTTCATTAAATGGAGTTAAATGGCTTCAGGAAATGAATATAGCTTCAACAGACAATAGAATGTACTTTTCCCAATTATTGGGAATGAGCGATCACATTAGCTTTAATTTATCCAATGCCGGATACAATGTAGCCAAATATGTTCCGTATGGACCTGTTGCCGCGGTAATTCCTTATTTAACACGTAGAGCACAAGAAAACTCTAGTGTTGCAGGTCAAATTGGCAGAGAATTAAGTCTAATTCAAACTGAATTAACAAGAAGATCCAAGTGATTAAAAGATTAAAATTATATAGAATCCTATTCTACGTTTCTTGTTTGTTGGTGCTTTATACTTTAATCGGGGGATTATTCATTCCTTTAAAAACAGGTATAATTGGCTCTTCAAATGATAAAGTCATTTCCAACACAAATCAGAAAATACAATTAACGGTTTATAATTTCAACTCTTCGGCATCTGTTTCTGAAGTATTGCTATCTGCCAATGGTTCTTTTTGGAAAGCCCATTCATTCCGGTTTATTAACCAAAATACCTTAGAAGCAGAAATAAATGTTTCACTGGGTTTAAATATATCGCAAATTTGCGATGCATTCATTAAAATAAGACCTGATTCCCTTTCCAACAATCAAGAATGGCTTTATTTGTCGGATGCATTTTGGATTGAAAAATCTTCGAATGACACGTCAACAACCAATGCCCTTAATTCAAAACAAATTTCACAATCCATAGAGGATTCTACCAATATAGATAAATCAACGCAATTGGGATTCCCAAATCGGACTGTTCTAAACGAAAGTATTCGAAATTTGTTATACCATGTACCGATGTGGTTTTCAATGTTGTTTTTACTGGGTGTTTCTATGGTGTTTTCCATAAAATATTTACTGAATCCAAAATTGGAGTACGATCTAATTTCTGAAAGTTTTATTAAAATTGGTATTTTAAATGGAATTTTGGGCTGCGTTACGGGTTCCGTTTGGGCCAGAGTGACATGGCAAAGCTGGTGGCCAGCAGATGATCCAAAGTTGAATGGAGTCGCAATTGGCATGTTTATGTATTTGGCCTATTTAATTCTGAGATTAACAATAAAAGATGAATATCAAAAAGCGAGAATTGCCTCTGTATATTCCATTTTAATTTATCCGATATTTATTGCATTAATTGCAATTATGCCCAAATTGGCGACAGATACACTCCATCCAGGTTCAGGGGGTTCCGTTGGGTTTAATAAATATGACCTTGATAACACGCTAAGAATGTTCTTTTACCCTGCAGTTTTAGGATGGATTGGCATTTTTTCGTGGCTTTCAATTTTGAGATATCGAATCCAATTTCAACTATTTAAAAATGAAAATGAAACAACTTAGAACCATCATCTATAAGACGATCTATATTGGATTGTTTATGCTTAATACCGCATGTCTTTCAGCCCAAGAAGTAAAAAACAATAAGGTTGAAGTTACTGATCAAATGGCTGATGTATTGGCTGGGAATTATAAATTTAATGTAGTGGCTACTGTGCTTATTATTATATTCTTAGGAGCTATCATTTACATAAATAGATTAGATAAGAGAATTACTAAAATTGAAAATCAAAAATGAAACCATTACACATTATTTTAATTATATTATCGGGATTGGGTGTTGCCACTGTGGTAAGTTTAAATGCAAATACTTCTGAATATGTAACGTTTCGCGATGCAGATCAAAATACGGAAAAATTATATCACATTGCTTGTAAGTTAAATAAATCAAAACCATTGACTTACCAACCTGAAATTGACCCCAACAAATTCACATTTTTTGCTACTGATTCTTTGGGCAATGAGAAAATGGTGATTTATCTTAAATCAAAACCTCAAGATATTGAAAGAGTTGAAAAAATGGTCATCATTGGCAAGAGTAAAGGCAGTTACTTTTTGGCTGAAACCATCTTAAGTAAATGTCCTTCAAAATATGAAGATTCACCAGCTAAATTAATTCAAAAAACAAACTAAGTGAATAATGTAAAGTTTATCGGGGAATGGCTATGGATTGGTAACCTAGGACATTTTTTTGTAGTATTAATGTTTATTACTTCATTAATTTCTACCTATTTTTACTATTTCGCTGAAAAAAACAAAAACGACAATTACAGAAACATAGCACGGAAATCAATTTACATCCATGTTTTTTCTGTCGTTTCTGTATTTGCAATTCTCTTCGCCATTATATTTTACCACAGATACGAGTATTATTATGCTTGGAGACACAGCAGTAACTCGCTGCCAGTGTATTATATGATTTCTTGTTTTTGGGAAGGACAGGAGGGTAGTTTCTTATTGTGGTTGTTTTGGAATTCATTGATTGCGTTAGTTTTAGTTAAAAAAGCGGGGAAGTGGGAAAACTCAGTAATGACCATTGTTTCGTTTACCCAAATCGCGCTGGGTTCCATGTTGTTGGGATTGCATTTTGGAGAATTTAAAATTGGTAGCAGTCCATTTGATTTGTTAAGAGAGCAACGTCCAGATTTTTTAGCCATTCCGGTCATGGAATCTGTTGGTATTCAAAACTATCTGCAAATTTTCAAAGATGGCAATGGTTTAAATAAGTTACTTCAAAATTATTGGATGGTTATTCATCCACCAACGTTGTTTTTGGGATTTTCATTGGCTTTGGTTCCTTTTGCATACAGCATTGCCGGAATTTGGAAAAAGGAAGACAATAGTTGGTTGAATCCAGCGATGATATGGGGTTTGGCTTGTACGGCAATCTTAGGTACTGGAATTATTATGGGGGGATTTTGGGCGTATGAAAGTCTTTCTTTTGGTGGATATTGGGCCTGGGATCCTGTAGAAAATGCATCGCTTTTACCATGGTTAGTCATGATTTCAGCCATACATTTAATGCTGATATCAAAAAATACAAATAGGCATTACTTTGCAACCCATTTATTGACTCAGTTGTCTTTCATTTTGGTATTGTATGCTACGTTTTTAACAAGAAGTGGTATTTTGGGTGAAGCAAGTGTTCATTCATTCACTGATTTAGGGTTATCAGGACAATTGTTGGTATTTCTGTTAGCATTTATTGTAATGATTAGTTTTGTTAACATTCCCAAGGTTAAATTAAGAATTCAACTCAGTTATATTATGGCGTTAATAACAGTTATTGTAATTGTTATTTCATATTTATTATCACAAACGAAATTGGATATATTCAACTCCTACTTAAAATGGGGTGGAATTGTATTGGTGTTGTCGTTGATAGTAAATTATATTTACAATTTATACAAAGCCAATAAATCGAATTTACCAGATGAAGCATTAAACAGCAGGGAGTTTTGGATGTTTCTGGGCTCAATGTTTATTATACTCAGTTTAATTCAAGTTATTTCTGCTACTTCAATTCCAGTTTTTAATAAACTATTTGGCTCTAAAACGGCCGTTCCACAAGCCAAAGATTACAACAATATCCAACTTTGGATGGCCCTTCCTATAATGATTTTAATGGCAGTAGGTCAGTATTTTACTTATAGAACATCAAAATATCAATCGGTTTTAAAAGATTTAGTCATTTCATTTATATTGTCCATTGGTATCGGTTTATTGGTAAGCAATTACCTAATAAGCGATTATTTTGGATATAAAGTATTTGTTATATGTTCACTTTGGTTGGTATTCGCCAATTGGATTTATATAATAAAATACCGACGAAAGCACTTTCAGTTGTGGGGTGCATCCATCTCTCACGTTGGCTTTGGAATTTTGTTATTAGGTGTAATATTGTCTTCTGTAAATCAAAAAGTGCTAAGTTCTACCGATAACGGTATTGCATTGGCGCCGGAACAGGATGAAAAAGGGAACCTTGATGAAAAAGGGGTAAAGTTTAATAGGGAGAATGTCATTTTGTATAAAAATACTCCCTTAGATTTAGGGAAATACGAAGCATTTTATTACAAAAGAGAAAAAGGTATAAATTATGATTCTCTAGATGAATTTTTCTATGTGAAATTTATTGATAAAAAAACAAAAGATACTTTTATTCTTAGCCCTAAAACCCAAAATAATCCCAAAATGGGACTTTTAGCAGAACCTTCCACAAAACACTATCTTTCTAGGGATATTTTCACGCATGTGAATTATGAAAGTGGTCTCGACAAGAAAGAACCATTTAGCGGTTTTAAAACCGAGAAAGTGGTTGTTGGTGGCAAATACACAACTTCATCTGGAAAATGTGAAATTTTACCTATGATGCTGGAGAAAGTGGCATCAAATAAAGGATTGGCCCTACGAATGCGTGTTTTGGTGAAAAGATTGGACGATACAGTAACTTTGTTTCCTCAAATACTCATAAATGAAAGCACTGGTTCCATTGAATCAATCTCCGCCAGCAATGAGAAATTGGGTATATTTTTGGATTTGCAGAGTTTTAATATAGAAGATCCAGACCCTGCAAAGCAAAAAATCACATTTGAACTTCAATCTGCCGAGAAAAATCCAGTTAAGGATTACATTGTTTTAAAAATTATTGAATTTCCTTGGATAAACCTTGTTTGGGCAGGAACCATTATTTTACTCATAGGTTTTATAATTGCGGTGATATTTCGAATAAAAACACAAATGGCATTGGGAAATAATTGAATCGGAATATTTACATATACGGTTATGGAAACTTGGGTTGGCACCTAGAAAAGTTGTTTCTAAGCCAAAATATTTCTATTGGGGGGATTTTCTCAAGTAAAGCACATTCTTCAAATTCCCTTATCGACCCAAATAGGTTAAGTGAAAATATAAATGCTCAGGATTTTGTATTTATATCGGTCAATGACGATAACGTTATTGATGTTGCAGATGCTGTTTCTAGTCTTGGTGGTGTTCCAGTAGTCTGTAGTGGATCCATCCCTTTAAACGCCTTAAAAACAAGCAACAGCCTTGCTTTTTATCCTTTATACTCTTTTACGAAATCTGTAGAAGTAAATTGGCATCTATTTCCTGTGTTTGTTGAAAGTTCCAACGATGAGTTATTAAATGAATTTATAGTAGAACTGAACTTGGATACTTTGAATTTGGTTCATTGCAAACCTGGTGATCGATCTATCTTACATTTGGCAGGTGTCTTTATAAATAATTTTACAAATAGTTGCGCTGCAGGAGCCATGAATATTCTGGAAGCGAATGAATTGCCTTTTAATTATTTGTTTCCAATCCTCCAACAAACAATCAATAAAATAATAGACTCAAAAAATCCGAAAATAGTTCAAACTGGCCCAGCACAGAGAAATGATTTAAATACTTTGTCAAAGCACATGGATATTTTAGAATCATTCCCCAGCGAACAAGCTGTTTATTTAGCAATTACCAAATACATTCAACAGAACAAGAGTTAAAATTAGATGTTTTTATAGAAACATATTCTAATCCTGAATATGCATTAGAAAAACCAATTCGCTCAGAAATTCCTTTGCAATCAGGTGTTGCACTCACTTTAATTGTTTCACACCATCGTTCACCTTTGTTTCCCTTTCGAATGGTTTGATTTCTTTGGGTTTTGAAGCCGCAAAACTAAGTCTCAATATGTAATCTAGGCTTAACCATGGAATTTTGAATTTCTAAAGGTAATTGTTAAAAATTCACCAAAGTGCAAAAATGCTACTTTTGTCTTCGTTTTAAAGTTATTTCAGACAATTATTTAGATCAATCAAGTATGAATAAATTTCGTATAATAATTGAATGGAATCTGCTTGAAACAATCAAATCTTCTTTAGATTATTGGAAAAATATCAAGAAGATACCTTTTGTACTAAGTAAAAAACTCTAATTGGGTTAATTAATATTATATCTAATCCCAAAATAAATTAAACGTCCATTACTTGGACCCCAACTGTAGGCTGCATCAAAAATTTGTTTGTTTTCCAGTCTTCGATCTAAAACAAGATCAATCATTTGCATGCGATTTAATAAATTCTCAACGCCTGAGTATATTTCAAATTTATTTTTAAATACCTTTCTTATTTGTGTGTTTATGATAAAATAATTGGGTGAATAATTGTCATATAAGTCAGATTTTGAGAAATAGGGGATTCTCTTTTTGCCGTTTATTTGGCCTACTAAATCGAAATACCATTTATTCCTGGTTTGATAATTTAACGTTATTAAACCCCTGTGCATACTTTGAAATGGTGCCATTTGAAGTTTGCCATCTAAAAATTGTTGGTTGTTAACATAACGGTATGCAAATTTCAATTCTAAACGTCTCAAAGGAATCATATTCCATTCTACAAAAAACGAATTATTAAAACCGGCATTTTTGTCTCGATTTGAAACCAAAATGACTTTGTCAATTTCAATGTCACGATCTATGTTTATTTGATGGATAAATCTGGTATGAAAAACATCAAAACTTAAACTACTGGGGTAATGAAAGAACATAAACTTCCGTAAATACGACATTCCAAAATTTCCAGCCACTTCTTGGTCGAAACCATAAGGTCCTTTGTCCGTATTCCCTTTTAAAATAAGCTCTCTATTAGAAATAAAAATGGGCAAGTTTTCAGCTAAAACATAGGCTGTTCTTCTGCCTAATCCCGATTGAAAGAAGAAAGTATTATTTTTATTGTGCTCGTATTTGTAATGGAATCGGGGTGTAACGAATAATCCATAAAAAATATGATAATCGGCTCTTATTCCAAAAACAAAGGTTGATTTATCATACAAAGCAGACCATTCACTAAAAAGACCAAATTCCATTTCATTAAAATTGAATTTATGTTCATTAAAGCTGTCTTTAAAAGTTTCGTCAAATTGCGATAAATGTACAGAAATACCCGATTTGTTAATCATGTGTTCATTCACTTCCCCCTGTCTCAGTCCTGTATACTGGAATCTATTTTCAGAAGCCAAATAGGAGCGGTTCAAGTTTGAATTTAAAACATAATTCATTAAATGGTTTGAAACATTAAAGATATTGCCAAAGCTCGTTTCTGAATTTTCTCCAGGTAATATTCCAATTTTAGCATAAACATCTAGACGACTTTCATCACTGGAGAATTTAAATGCATTTAAATTCCCATTCAATTCATTGGAGCCATGGAATCTGGTAGACCCTGCAATCTTGCTGTCGTTCCAGTAGGTAAATCCCAAAACATTCTCCGTTTTGCTATTTTGAAAAGAACTGTGATTCGCGAGATAAATCCGATTGGTTTTAGGCATATCAGAATATCCGTCGTGATTCATATCTGTAACATTCGTTTGGATTCCGCCATGTAAAAATGAAACGTTTTGAAATCCTTTTCTTTTGAATTTGAAACTGGAGTTTACTTCTGATCTCGATTGATTATTTTGATATAAATTGAAATGAAATTTAGGGTCTTTGGAATTTGTTTTGAGAGCATAATTAATTCCACCGGTTGTGCCTTCATACCCTAATGTTACAGAACCTGTACCTTTAGAGATTTTAACTTCAGACACAAAACTACCCGGAATGTTTGACAACCCGTTTAAAGTAGCCAAACCGTTAATTTGGGGGATATTGTCTCGGGTCATTAGGACATATTTACCATTTAAGCCTAACATTTCAATTTGACGTATTCCAGATACCCCGTCTGCATTGGAAACCTCAACAGTATTGCTTAATTCAAAACTTTCGGACAAAGTACAACAAGCTGCTTTCTTAAACTCGTTTTCATTCATTACTTGTACCAGTTTGGCACCAGCAACATCATCTTCTGTGCCAGATTTATCAACGGTAATTTCGACTTGTTTTATTGTGTCGACCGGTGTGATTTGCGCGTCTAGACCACTATATGTAAATATATAGGTCCAAATAATAAGAATTTTCTTCATGTTATTCTTCGCGATATTTACAACAATCCGGCAGATTTGAATACACAATATTATCTGCTTTAACTTTTTCGGTATCATGACCAACAGCAGCTATAATATTATGAAGTTGGTCTTCTTTGTAAACCAATGCATTATAAGTAATGAATACTTTTTGCGCTTTTAAATCATAATACGAGCTGTATATGTCTTTGAGGTCTAAGGATTGAACGATTCTATTGGTGCACATCTCACATTTACCAGATACGGAAAACGAGGTGGTTGCTTTTTGACTTTTGGATAAAATACCGCAGGATAGTGAACTCACTATGACAAATAAACCTATGTATATGTTTTTAATTTTATTTTTCATGATTTTGTTTTTAAGAATTTGATTATCGAATATTAATACTCGTTTCAAATGTTAAAAACAGAAATCTCAGACAATTCAACTTTTTTCTTAAGCACAAATTGGTCTCGAATCAATTGATTTTGTCTATTCGAAATTTGACATTGAAAAATAGGTGAGTATCTGTTATGCTGAATATTTAACTCAGTTTGTTTTACTAAATTAACTGTAGAATTTAAATTTTCAAAATACTTAGGGGTGAAGTAATAAAAATTTAAGTCCTCACAGCAACTGATTTTCTTTTTTGTTTTTGAATATGGATATTTCTCAGCTTCTCCCTTTGAATGAGGATCCTTATGATTGTCACAGCAGGAGTGCTTTTCAATTTCAACACTTGAATTTGAGCAACAACAATTTACAACAATGTCAAACATTCCATTACTCATAAGAGTAAAGGCGATTAACAAGTAAGCTATAAATCTTTGCACAATACAAATATAACAAATAATTTGGTAACGAGGTTTACAAGAACTAATATCGCGATATGTCTTTATTCATGCACAAGTTGCTACGTAAAAAAACCAATTTTTCAGAAACTGCAGAGCAAAGGCTTATGCCTAAAATACTAACGGTTAAAGATTTGACTTTTTTTGGTATTGCGGCAATAATAGGCGGCGGTATTTTTAGTTCAGTGGGGAAGGCTTGCGCTACTGGAGGTCCGGCTGTTATATGGTTATTTGTAATTTGTGCTGTAGCCTGCGGATTTGCGGCACTTTGTTATGCCGAATTTGCCAGTAGAATTCCAATTTCAGGCAGTGCTTACACCTATGCCTATGCTTCATTCGGTGAGCTTTTTGCTTGGATAATAGGGTGGGCTTTAATCATGGAATATGCCATTGGAAATATTTATATCGCGTTTTCTTGGTCGGGATATTTTGTTCATTTATTGGATTCAATAAACATTCACTTACCGCGTTGGCTTACAGTAGATTATAGTACTGCAAAACGAACTTACATAGAGTTTGCTAGCTCAAAAATTGCATCTCAATCCAACGATGTAAAGGAAACCTTAAGAGCCTGGAATTTAGCCCCAGCAATTGGTTCTTTTAAGTTGATTTTTGATGCGCCTGCAATACTCATTAACATACTCATTACACTGCTTGTTTATAGGGGAATATCAGAATCAAAAAAAGCCAGTAATGCAATGGTAATTATTAAGTTGATAATCATTGTAACCATTATTGTGGTAGGCGTATTTTACATTGATATAGAGAATTACAAACCTTTTGCGCCACATGGTATGAAAGGAATTATGGAAGGAGTTGCTGCTGTATTTTTTACCTTTATAGGTTTTGACGCGATATCCACTCTTGCAGAAGAAAGTAAAAATCCAAAGCGCGACTTGCCTTTGGGAATGTTTTATTCCCTTTTAATTTGTACAGTATTGTACATTCTGATTTCATTGGTATTAACTGGAATGGTTCCTTTTAATCTGTTGAATGTAGATGACCCGTTGGCATTTGCACTAGGATATAAAGGCATAAAATGGTTGGAGTATATTGTTTCTGTTTCAGCAATAATAGCCATGGCCAGTGTTTTATTGGTATTTCAAATGGGTCAACCGAGAATTTGGATGTCAATGAGTAGAGATGGTTTGTTGCCACCTATATTTTCTTCAATTCATCCAAAATATAAAACCCCTGGCTTTGCTACAATTATTACGGGATTGGTTGTAGGTGTCCCTATTTTTTTTACGGATGAAAATTTCGTCCTTGATTTCACATCAATTGGGACCATATTTGCTTTTATTCTTGTGTGTGGTGGTGTTCTGTTGTTGCCAAAGCGTGTAATCAAAGAAAATGACGGATTTAGATTATGGTATATAAATGGGAAATATTTATATCCTTTAATGTTGATATTGGCAGCTGTTATTATCATTCAAACAGTTCCAACCTATTTTGCTGCGGAAATTTTTGATTCTAACAATTACACTATTTTTAAAATCTCACATCAACTATTGTGGCTATTCTTGGGAACTTTAAGTATTTTTGCCTTTATAAAGAATTTTAATCTTATACCATTATTGGGTGTTTCAATTTGTATGTATTTACTAACTGGAATGAAAGCCGAAAACTGGAAATGGTTTGGAATTTGGTTCGCCGTTGGATTAATCATTTATTTCCTATACGGTTTTAAGAAAAGCAAGCTACAATGAACAATTCCAAAAAAGACATTTCAATCGGATCCGTAATTGAGTCAATGTATAAACGATACAAACTCGACAGTAAATTGATTGAAATCCAAATTATTAAAGATTGGGAAAATGTTGTTGGACAACTTATTGCAAAACATACAACTTCAATCAAACTCACCAATAAAACATTGTATCTTCAATTTGATAATGGTCCTCTGAAAAATGAAATGTTCTTACAAAGAGACCTTCTAATTAAAAAGGTGAATGAACATTTTTCCAAAGTAATAGTTGAAAAAATATTTATTTCAGAACAGTAGTTAGGGAGTTTTATTTTTAGAAAGTTCAGCTTTATCGATACTGGTGTTGAGTTCAAAACCGATTATTACAGATAATGAATTCATATAAATCAATGCCATTAAGGCCAATATTGCCCCAATTGATCCATAGATTTTATTATAACTGTCAAAATTGTTTACATAAATTGAAAATCCGAAAGTTGTTATTAAGGCCAAAATGGTTGCAACAATTGATCCTGCAGAAAAAAACCTCCATCTTTTCTTTGAGGATGGGGCAAAATAATAAATACTTGAAATTGCAAGTAAAAATATCCCCCCAATCATAACGTACTTAACAGTTTCAATTAGAAAACTATAAATGGTGAGTAATTTCCAACGGTGGATTTCCATGTAATGTTGAATTTGATACGCCCAAGTAATTAACAATAAAAAACTTATAATTAAAATACTTATAAAAAATGTCAAGAATACGGCTTTTGCCCTAATGATGATATAGTTATGTTTTATGCTATGCCCGTGTGCTAAACTGCTATTAAATGAATTAATTAACAAATGAAATGCGTTGGAAGCAAAATATATGGTCAATAAAAATCCAAAAGACAATAAACTCGAATTTTGCTTATTCAAGATTTCAATTATTGTTTCTGCAATTTCTTCGTACGTGCGTTGAGGTAAAATTAAAGCCAATTGGTTAATGAATTGAGTTTTCATCCCCTTGATAGGCAAATAGGCTATTAGAGTCAGTAAAAACATGAGAGCGGGGAACAATGCCAAAAAAAAGTTAAAGCTTAATGCAGAAGCCCTAACGGTTAAATTTTCTTTGAAAAGTGAACGTAAAAAATACCGTCCCACATCGTAAAAATTATTTCCTTTTAATCCTTTTGTTGTTTTTCCTTGTAAATAAATTCTAATTTTTTTTGCTAAGGGATTTTCGACGATTTTGGGCTTTTGATTGGGATTGTCCTTCTTTTCTTGAATGGAATTTGGATCTTGAACACCATTCGATTTTAACGTTTTGTCATATGACTTATAAAATCTTGCCATTACATTCCCAATAAAATTTTATAATCATCTGGAAGCCTAATTGGCCTCATCGTTTTTTTGTCCACAAAAAACAATTCTGTAACAGCATCAGATAAAAACTGCCCAGACTGATTGGTAACTTTATATTCAAAGCAACATCTAACTTTGGTTTCTCCAACAATGGAAACTTCAATATTCAATAAATCGTCATAGATTGCTGCCTTTTTAAAGTTAAAACTCATGGACCTTACTGGCATAATAATACCAAGATCTTCCATCGACTTGTACGTAACTCCTTTAGAACGCAAATATTCTGTTCTCGCTTCTTCAAAATACAAGGCATAAACCGAATGATGAACAAATCCCATTCTATCACACTCGGCATATCTAACACGTATTTTATGGATGTAGGACATTAGTAACGCAATATAAAATTTTCTTTTTGTAGTTTCTCACTAAAAATTGCAATTCCCACGTCAAACAGTTCAATACTTGCAGATACTTTATCTAAATTGGTGATTTGTTTCCAGGCAATATAATGTTCATGTGAGTAACGGATATTGGTTACAATCACCAAATCATTGTGAGAAATGTTTTGAAGATTTTCTTCAAATTGTAAGCTAAAAGATTCGGGGTTGTTTGTAATATGGAACAAAAATAGTTTCATATCTGAATGATATATTTCCGACGAAGTATGACCAGTCATGTTGTGCAATGAAAGATATTGATTATAAGTAAATTTGCGAATTTCATTTGGTGACTTTGAGATATAATGATATTTGAAATTTGAATTCTGTATTGAGAGTGCATAAGAAGTCAAATAACAAGATTCAATTCCTGTACACTCACCAAATTCGATGTAGCTATTAATATTATAATATTTCACCATTCTATAAATTAACTGACAGTATTTCGATTTCAATGTATACTTCATAGTGAAGTCAGACAAGTTTAAACCATTGAATTTGCCAGAACTATTTATAGTCTGCGACCTAAAATACTCTATATCTTCGAAGGCAACATCAGATTGTTTATACAAGACGTTGTCGGCAAAGTCATAGACAAACGGTGAATGAACACCATGTCGATTAGTAGAAAAAAACAGGTAACTTAGATAGTCAAAAAAACGTCCAAAAAGACGAATCATTACTTTTTCGCTTGTTTAAAAATCTCCAACTCCTTTTTTAAACGAATAATCTGATCTTGTAACTTTTTAGATTTTTCATCAAATTGTTTTAATACAGATTCTGCATTTTTGGAATGTTGAAAGAAGCCTTTATTGTTTTCAATAACTGAAATTTCGTCTTCGATTTTTTTGATGGTTTCTCTAAGTCTACGTTCTTCATTGGCCAATTTGCCTTTTCCATCGGCTGAATCCGATAAAGCCCCAACAAATTGACGAACAGATTTTTCTCTATCTGAATTGTTCTGATCTCTCAATGACTGAAAAAGAGGATCAATTAATTTTTGAAACTTGGTATTTAGAGTATGGAATTTTTTACCAGATACGAATCCTGAATTGTTCCATTTTTGCTGAATTTCTTTTAAGTCAGAAAATTGAAATGCTGGAGGATTTTGAATTGAAATGGCATTTAACTCTTCTATTATCAATTCTTTTGCCTTAGCGGAACCAGATTCTTGCTTTTTACGTTCGTCAAACCATTTGTTTCTGCGTTCATAAAAAAAGTCAAATGCTTCTCTAAATCTTTTCCAAACAATTTCATTTTGATCTTCTGGTACAGGTCCAATTTTTTTCCAATCTTCTTGAAGAATTTGTAGCTGATCGGAGGTTTTAGTGAATTCTTCAGAAGACTTCAACAATTCTGCCTTTTCACACAATTCTAATTTGCGTTTTAAGTTATCGGTTTTTGCTGAGTTTAGATCTTTAAAAAATGCTTTACGTTCATTAAAGAATGTATTTCTAGCATTTTGGAATCTATTCCAAATTTCTTCATTCACTTCGGTAGGAACGGGTCCAATTTTTTTCCAATCTTCGAAATAATTGTCTAATTTTTTTGCAATGGCTTGCCAATCTTTAATAGAAGAAGGCAATACGGCTATTTCAGCTTCTGCTTTTTCAATAAGAAGTTGCTTTTTTTCTAAGTTGTGTTTGCGTTTTTCGTCTAGAATTGATTTTTGTTGTTTTACATTTTCTAAAACGATATCGCTCGCTGCTTTAAATCTGGACCAAATCTCTTCAGAAATTTCTTTTCTAACGGGACCAGTATTTTTCCAATCTTCGTGGTATTTATTCAGACTTACTAAAGATTTTCGGATGTTTTTTTCTTCCTTTAAACTTTCAACTTTTTTGATTAACTCAATTTTAAGTTCAATGTTTTTTTCTCTATCTAAATCTTTTAACTCATTGAAAATGGATAAATTATCATAAAATTTATCTACAAAATACTTGTATTTCGTAGATAGTTCCTCTTGGTGTTCTTTAGGGATAGAACGAATGTCTTTCCATTCTTTCATAAGCTCCCGAAGTTCTTTTAAACTATTTTCGGTTTCTTCTGATTCAACTAAAGATGATATTTTATCGAGGATGGCCAATTTTTTTCTATAGTTGGCTAATTTTTCTTCTTCAGCTTTTTTTCTTTCGTCTTCTCTTAGATCTCTAAAACGGTTAAAGATATCCAACAATTTACTTTTTAATTCATCTTGAGGAGGAACAAAATCTTTCATTTCGTTGCCCGCATCGATCCACTCTTTTATTTGAATTGGTTTTTCAGCAACACTAATTTTTTCAAATGCCTCTTTTAGCTCTAATAAATTGGAATATGCCGCTTTTATATCGGCTGTTTGAATTAGCGTTTCGGCTAATTCGATGATTTCAATTTTAGTTAGTTTGGAAAATTGATCTTTGCTGTTTGATTCTTCTTCGTGCAACTGAATCAATTTTTCAGCTTCATTCAATTGCTCATGGTAGGTCTCAGAAAACTGATTCATAAAAAATTCGGTTAGATTATTTGAATTATAAATTATTGATTATTTGAATTATGGCTGTCTGGGCCGATTCGATGCCCTTATGTCCTTGATTTCCGCCAATTCTATCTTGTGCTTGTTCTAGCGTATTTACTGTTATAAGGCCGTAAATACAAGGTTTGTTGTATTTCAACCCAACATT
>CAMAQS010000054.1 GCA_945860565.1 Chitinophaga pinensis
TTGTGACTCAGTTCGCCTTTTTCTACTTCTGATACTACCTGTAATTTAAAGGCTAAGCTATAATCTCTTTGACTACGCTTCTTCTTATGTTCTGCTTCTTTCTTCATTTTATAAGTTGTTTGTGTGACAACTTATTTCAGGACGGGAGAAAGAGCATAAAAAAAGCCCCACATCACTGTGAGGCTTTTTGCTCCCTGAGCTGGACTCGAACCAGCGACCTATTGATTAACAGTCAATTGCTCTAACCAGCTGAGCTATCAAGGAGTGTTACCCGTTGTTTTAGGGAGTGCAAAAATAATATAAGTATGAATATAAGGCAACATTTTTTTGAATTTTTTTTCGTGAAATTCGCAAAAAATCAGTAATCCATTGATAATGTGTTGTCTATGGCGTAAAAGTTGCGCAATTCGCAAAAATTATTTTATCAATTCATACACTTCGCTGCCGTTGGCAGGCAACATTAACGGCTTTCCATCCAACAACACCTTTTCGTTGGTGAATATATTGCGCATGGCAGAGTAATCCTTCGTGCGTTCTGTAATTCGCGTCATATCGAAATTATTCGTCTCGTTTTTTTGATTGTATACGCACAGCACCGCCTGGTTTTCCGTGTATCTTACGTACGCATAACTGTGGTCTTTCCCAGCAAACTGCATGGTTTTGCCGTTTAAAAACACGCTGTTTTTCTGGCGAAACAATGCTAAGGTCCGGATGTAATTAAACGCTTCTTCCTCTTGTGCCGTTCTGCCAGATTTTTTAAACTTATTTTCCGAATCACTCTTCCATCCCCCAGGAAAATCAAAACGAACATACGCATCGCTTTCTGCAGTTTTTCCCTTCATCAGAATTTCCGTTCCATAATATACACAGGGCATTCCTCGCAAGGTAAATAACATTGCCATGCAGCGTTTCCAAGCGTTAAAATCTTCGTTTAATACAGAATAGATTCTAGAAACATCGTGGTTATCTAAAAAAGTGAGATTCTTATTCGGGTTTTCATATAAATAGTCCTCACCCAAAACCTGATACATTTTATTTACGCCTTCTAACCACCCATACGGTTTTGTTCCAGCGTGAATCATGGCTGCACTCAATACAAAATCCGTCACTCCGGGAAGTCTATTTTTCTCCATGCCCTTTATATTGTTGCGGGTGAAGGCTACTTGTATTGGGGTGCTCTCTACCCAAACTTCCCCATAAATCACAAAATCGGGATAGTTTGATAAAATAAGTTCACACAAGTGATTCATGTATTCTTGATCTGGATAGGGATAAGTATCAATTCGATAACCACTTAACCCTGCAAATTCTATCCACCATAGATACATTTGATCTAAATATGTTTTAATGTGCGGATTGCGTTGATTGTAATCGGGCATGGTTCTAACAAAGGCCCCATCTGCATTCAATATTTTTTCGTTTTGTGAAGCATAAAGGTCTACAACTGTATTGGCTCGATAGTTGGTTTGGATAAATGTATCGCGAGAATTAAACCATGCAGTGTCGTAATCTTTGTACATCCAATGATTATTGCCAACATGGTTCGGAATAATATCCATCACCATTTTCATGTTCCGCTGTTTCATTTCGGTGCATAACTTAAGATAACTGACATTGGTTCCCAATCGCGGATCTATTTTGTAGTGGTCTGTTATGGCGTACCCGTGGAAACTTTCAAAATCTTGGTCATTTTCTTGTACTGGATTTAACCACAATGTAGTAATTCCCAATTCTTGAAAGTAGCTTAATTTCTCTTTAATGCCATCAATGTCGCCACCATGTCGGCCTTTTAACTCTTTTCGATTTACTTTCTGAGGGAACTGTACCTCGGCGTTGTCATTTGATTCATCGCCGTTGGCAAAGCGGTCTGGAAATACCAAATAGGTGATGTCTTGTGAGGTTATTTTGGGGGGATGTGTATTCGATTTTGAAAGCAATTCATATTCAAAAGAGTAGGGACGCAAGTAACGGTTTTGATTTTCTTTTGGTTGTGCGTTAAATTTTAGGTTCCCTGGTTTCGCGGATTTATTGATCTTTAGGGATAGGTAATTTACATGTCTATTGGCTGAAGGGGCTTTCTCAATAAATTCTACACCTTCATAAGGTTCCATGCTTAATTCATATTGGTCAATGTTTTCAGCATGAATTATGATTTCCAATTTTTCACCATTTAGGCCAATATACCAATTTGGGGGAGAAAGGTGATACACATTTTGCCTGGCCATTAATTTGCCCCATGACGCATTGAATTGTGCAAAATTAGATTGAACTACAAACAATGAAAAAACCAAAATTGTTGAACGAAAGTGTATTATTTTCTTCACAGTGCAAAGAAAGTTAATTTTTTACAAATTACTTATCGTCATTATGACACTTTATTATGTATAATTGTAACAAATTTGTTAAACACTACTATAAAATGAAAAAATTATTACTAATTGCAATCATGTCTTCAGCGATTTCTGGGGCTTTTGCGCGAAAAGTGAAATTTTCTGTAGACATGAAAAATCAAACTGTTTCTGCAAACGGTGTTCATGTTGCCGGAAATTTCCAAGATTGGAAGCCTTCAACCACTGCATTGACACAAGAAGGTTCAACTACTATTTATTCGGTAATAGCAGATGTTAATGATGCTTCAGTTGTTGAATTTAAGTTTATCAACGGAAATGATTGGCCACAAGCTGAAAGCGTTCCATCTATGAGCAGAAAAAGTACAAACACCAATGGTGGTGATGGCAACGACAATCGTTGGAACTATGTAGGTGCTGGTTCTGATACATTGATGCTTCCTGCGTTTTTGTTTGGTGGAGCTGCACCTGACGGACAATACGCGGTAAGATTCGTGGTTGATTTGGCAAAAGAAGCTTCTGTAAGCGCCGACGGTGTAAGTATGGCTGGGGCAATGCAAGATTGGAAACCTGAAAATGGTAAAATGTCAAACCTTTACTCAGGCAACAAATTATACGAAAAGATTTACACCATGGCTGATGGTACATACGGTTATAAATTTTTAAATGGCAATGCATGGGGAAAAGATGAGTCTGTACCATCTGCTTGTGCTACCGATAACAACCGTACTGTTACAGTAAAAGGTGCCGATATGGAAATATCCAAAGTATGTTATGGTTCTTGCGATGCTTGTCCAGCTGCACCATTACCAAAATACAAAGTTACCTTCCAGGTCGATATGGCAAGTGAATGTAACGTAGAAGACGTAGATATTGCTGGTGGTAAAATCAACGGATGGTCAGGTGGAACCATGCTTTCAAACCAATCAGGATTGAGCGGTGACTGGAAAATTACTAAAATTGGAGTAGGTCCATCAAAAGGCGATATTAGTTGGTTCAATGAGAATATCACCTCAAGCACTCGTCCATGTTCGGTAGACGATCGCATTGTCATGAACAGAGACGGTTCATTCCACAATGTTTTCGGTAAAGAAACATGGGTAGAAGGTTGGCAGAAAGTAGGTGCAAACGGTTGCGGTGCTCCGGTAGCTCCATTTGATGGTGCAACAGCAGGAACATGGAAAGATAACGGAAACGGATCCTTCACAGTTTATGGAAAAGGAAGTTACGTAGGTATTCCTAAAGTGGTAAATGGTGCTGAAATCAGTAAAAATGAAGATGCACGTGATTCAATTACTTACGAATATTCAATCACAGGAACCAAATTGACTACATACATCAGCATTGGAGGTGGGTACTGGCAGTTTGAATACGACAGAAACGCTTCAAAATCAACTGTTTGGACTACTACTGTAGTATTGGATTCAGGTGCAGAGATTGCCCACAAATTCAGAAAAATCAAAGGTGCTAATACAGATTGGGAAGGTGGAACAGACAGAAAAATATTTGCACACAGCGATACTGTGTTGGCTGCAAGATGCTTCGGTAAAGATGCGCCTTGTGGTACTTCTGTACCTCCAGCTGATGTTACTTTCCGTGTGAATATGGGTGATGAAATTGTTGCCGATAAAATTTATGTTATAGGTACAATGACTTCTCCACAGTGGCAAGCTGGTGCTATCGAAATGGTTGAAAGCACTACCGAAGCGGATGTGTATGAAGCTAAAGTTACTGGTGTTTGCCCAGATGTTATTGAATATAAATTCTATAACGGAGATGTAAACAGTGAAGCCAATGGCGAGAAATTTGAAGACTCTACAAACAGAGGCTGTGTTTCTCCTAATGGATTGGGTGCATTTAACCGTAAATTAACACGCACTAGCGCAGACGCTATCACAGTTTATTGGGTTTACAGCACATGTAGACTTGGTGAAACAGCTGGTGTTGCTAGTTTAAATAATGAAGTTAAAATTTCTCCAAATCCTGCTGTAGGCAAATTCAATATTACTTTAGCTGGAAGCAAAGTAAATGAAGTTTCTATACTTTCTATCGATGGAAGAGTGGTTCGTAACTTTAAAACAAATGAAGTTTCTTACGATGTAAATGTTTCTGGTTTAACTGGAGTTTACTTTGTAAATATTACAGATTCTTTAGGTAGAACTGCAGTAAAAAAGATAGTGCTTCAATAAATTAGTTGGAGTTTAGTTAAGTAAGGTTAAAAAAGGATCACAGAAATGTGGTCCTTTTTTTTGGGTTAAAAATAGTGTCTAATGCACAATACCGGCGGCTAGCCCCGATAGCTATCGGGGTCGAAAAGGTCACTAGCGGAGTCGAAGTGCCCTTTTTTAGCACAAAATCTTAATTAAAAAAACGTAAAAAAAATTCTTACTTTACATAAAATCGAAACATGCTGTTCGATTCAATGAATCCCTCCAAGAGGTCATTTGGTGCTACTGCACCCACACCGGCAGGAGTGCCGGTAAAAATATAATCGCCAATTTTCAAGGTAAAAAATTGTGAAACATAAGATATGATGGTATCAATGTTGTGAATCATCTGTTGCGTATTGCCGCTTTGTACCACCTGACCATTCTTGTGAAGGGAAAAATTCAAGTTCGATAAATCCAATCCCTCAATAGACATGAAATTGGAAATCACGGCAGAATGATCAAATCCTTTTGCTTTTTCCCAAGGTAAACCTTTTGCCTTTAGTTCAGATTGTAAATCACGGGCGGTGAAGTCTATTCCTAAAGCAATTTCATCGTAATAATCTCGGGAGAATTGCAGTGGAATGGATTTTCCAATTTTTTTAATTTTCACCACAAGTTCAACTTCATGGTGTATTTCTTTGGAGAAATCAGGAATAAAAAATGGATTATTATTTCGCAAAAGTGCGGAATCTGGTTTTATAAAAACCACCGGATCGGTTGGAATTTCATTTTGAAGTTCATGGATGTGATCCACAAAATTTCTTCCAATACAAATAATTTTCATGATATTAACCCCTAACTAGCGTCTCTTCACGACCTGGGCCCATGGAAATGACACTTATTTTTGATCCAATATAGTTTTCAATAAATTGTACGTAGTTTTTGAAATTGTCGTCCATGGCATCATACCCTGAATTCAAATCGAGGTTTTCACCCCAACCCCCAAAGGTGTCATAAATAGGGTCAACAGGAGTACTACATAAGTTGGCTGGTACTTGCTGACTAATTTCGCCTTTTAGATTGTAGGCGGTGCCTACTTTCAAAGATTCCATTCCATTCAACACGTCGCCTTTCATCATAATGAGATCATCTACACCATTTAACATGCAAGTATATTTAAGGGCAACCAAGTCTAACCATCCTGTTCTTCTTTCTCTACCGGTCGTTGCTCCATATTCATTGCCTTTTTTGCGTAAAAATTCCCCTAAATCATTGTCCAACTCTGTTGGGAATGGTCCAGATCCAACGCGGGTGCAATACGCCTTGAATATTCCATAAACTTTACGAATGTGTTTTGGCGCAACTCCCAAGCCGGTGCAAACACCGCCAGATAAGGTATTTGATGAAGTAACAAAGGGATAAGTTCCAAATTCCACGTCTAACATGCTTCCTTGAGCGCCCTCTGCCAATATTTTTTTGCCAGCAGTAATTGCATCGTGAACCATGTATTCGCTATTTACAAGCGTTAATGTTTTCATGAATTCGATGGCTTCAAAGAACAAATTTTCTTCGGCTAACAGTTCAAAATCGGTATAACCTAAGAATTCAATTTGTTTTAGATGTGCATCTACAATGTTTTGATATCTTGTTTTAAAGTCTTCTTCTAAAATATCCCCCACACGCAAACCAGAACGTCCTATTTTGTCGCGGTAAGTTGGTCCGATACCACGTAAAGTACTTCCAATTTTATCCTTGCCTTTTGACGATTCAGAAGCTGCATCTAAAATGCGGTGAGTAGGTAAAATAAGGTGTGCTTTTTTAGAGACGAACAATCGTTTTGCGTAATCGGGACATTCAGATTTGATTCTAGAAATTTCATCTCTTAAGCGAACAGGGTCTATTACCACTCCGTTGCCAATGAGGTTTTGTGTGTTTTCTCTAAAAATTCCAGATGGAATGGTATTTAAAACGAATTTTTTACCTTCAAATTCTAAAGAGTGTCCAGCATTCGGTCCACCTTGGAAACGGGCAACCAAATCGTATTTTGGGGTTAAATAGTCGGCAATTTTACCTTTTCCTTCATCGCCCCATTGAAGGCCTAATATAACGTCGATCATTGATAATTTATGGATTAATTTTTACTTGGCACTGGGTGCAATTTCCTTGTTCGTCGGCAATGGGATTGCCAAAAAGATGTAGTGAATGGTGGCTTACTTCAAATTTAAGCAAGTTGCCCATTGTTGAGCTTATTTGTTGTACTCGAGGGTCACAAAATTCCATGACTTTTTTGCATTGATTGCAAATAAGGTGGTCGTGTTGTTTATATCCAAAAGCCTGCTCGAAATGGGACGTATTTTGTCCAAATTGATGTTTTTTAACCAAACCCGATTCAACCAATAAATCCAAGGTATTATAAACCGTGGCTCTGCTAACATGGTAGTTTCTTGATTTCATTTTAACGTATAATTGGTCTACATCAAAATGTTCTTTATGGGTATAGATTTCGTCCAAAATTGCGTATCTCTCAGGAGTTTTACGTTGCTTATTTGTCTCCAAAAATTGGGTAAACAATTCTCTAACTTCTTCTTTTACTTTGGCAATTCGGGGATCAACTTTCATTCGTCGGTATAAATCGGATAACGCAAAATTAGGCTACAAAATTCACTAAATATCAAATAATGAAATATTTCGTAAAATTAGGGCTTCTTCACTTTAACGGGCATTCGTATTTTTTTGGCGTTGGGGTAAAATTTGCGAATTTCGCTAAAGTCGCCTTCTAAATCCGCTGTAGATGTATAATTTCCAACATATACTTTAAAATTGGGTTCGTCGTAAACCACCTGTACTGGAAATTTGAATTCCATTTGTTCGTCGGCCGCAGTTTTAATTTCAATGGCTTCGTTTCTTGTAGATGACATACCAATGAATATTCTGTAACCATGCACCAAATGTTCTTCGCTTCTTCGGCGTTCTTTCCTTGCGGTTTCCGCTTGTATAACGGATTCTTCCGCAATTATCACCGTTTTTGATTGACCTAACAAAACCGATGCGTTAAGAAATATTAAACCAAAGACAAATAGACTACGAAGCATTTGTTGCAAATATCGTGAAAATTAGTGACTTCTATTATTCACTTGCTTATTTTTGCATCAATGTCTGAAAAAGTAGCTCTTATAATTTTGGACGGCTGGGGATTGGGTGATAAAACCAAATCGGATGCCGTTTATAATGCAAATACCCCTTTTACCGATTCTTTAACTGAGAATTATCCTCATGCAACATTGCTTACTGATGGTGAACATGTTGGATTGCCGGAAGGCCAAATGGGGAATTCTGAGGTAGGCCACATGAATATTGGGGCGGGTAGAATTGTTTGGCAAATGTTGGCCAAAATAAATAAGGCGTTTAAAGACAATAACTTATCTGAAAATAAAGTTTTTTTGGAAGCCTTTGAAAAGGTAAAATCGAATCCAAATAGAAAACTTCATTTTATTGGTTTGGTCTCAGACGGTGGGGTGCATTCGCACATATCACATCTTTTGGGCTTAGTAAAATTGGCAGATGCCGCTGGCGTTCCCAATGTGTTTGTACATGCTTTTTTAGACGGTCGGGATACCGATCCTAAAAGCGGATTGGGTTTTATGCAAACACTTCAGACATCCCTCAAAAACACAAACGTAAAACTCAGTTCCGTTGTCGGAAGATATTGGGCTATGGACAGAGACATGCGCTGGGAAAGAGTAAAAAAAGCCTACGATTTAATGGTTAATGGTGCTGGCGAAATGTCCGATAATTTACTTGAAACAATTCAACTGGCCTATGACAAAGGAGTAACAGACGAGTTCATGGAACCCATAAAATGTTTGCCACATGGGCAAGGAAACATTGAAGACGACGATGTAGTTATCTGTTTTAATTTTAGAACGGACCGCGGACGACAAATTACACGGGCCTTGAGCCAAGAGGATTTTCATGAACACAACATGCATAAATTGAACTTGCATTATTATACCATGACTTCTTACGACGAAAATTATTCCATAGACGGCGTATTGTTTGAGAATGATAATTTGCAAAAAACATTGGGAGAAGTTTTGGCGGAAAATGCAAAAACACAATTGAGGGCTGCCGAAACAGAGAAGTATCCGCATGTGACTTTTTTCTTTAGTGGGGGACAGGAGACGCCATTTAAAGGAGAAAGTAGACTAATGGTGAACTCCCCGAAAGTGGCAACCTACGATTTACAACCCGAAATGAGTGCTCCAGAATTGGCACAAAAAGCCATCGAAATCATAGAAAACGAAGGGCCCGATTTTATCTGTTTGAATTTTGCAAATGCGGATATGGTAGGGCATACAGGGGTTTATGAAGCCATTTTAAAGGCTGTAGAAACGGTAGATGTATGCCTTGAAAATTTAATGGGTTCCTTACTGAAAAATAATTATTCAAGCATTGTGATTGCCGATCATGGAAACGCAGATTTTGTAATAAACAGTGATGGTTCTCCAAATACAGCACATACAACCAATCCTGTGCCAGTTTGGTTGGTGAGCAATAAAAAAGATGCGCAAATTTGCAATGGAATTTTGGCCGATGTGGCGCCTACTGTGCTGAATATAATGGGTTTAATGCAGCCTGAAATGATGACAGGCAATTCAATTTTAATAAAATGAGAAAACAGTTTTTTATCTATTTGGGGGGATGTTTGATGTTGTTTGGATGTTCTAAAAGCAGTAAAAACGAATTTGTGCCAAAAGACGAATGGCAAAAGTATATGATAGGCCAAATTGACAGTTTATTGATTATAAATCCAACCGTTAATAAAAACGTTACTTCCAGTGATTTGGTAGAAAATGAAGTCTTAAAATCGCCCATAAGTAAGGACAAATGGATGGATGAGTTGGGTGCATTTTTAATGGTAGATTTTATCAATGAAAAGGAAAAATCAAAATTGCAACATAGCATTGATTCTGCTGGGAAAAACAGCATAGAAAACTATTATTCAAACGATACAAACGCTTATTTACAAAGTTTTAGCATTCATAAAACCAACAATGTCATTCAGTTGCTGCAATGGCAATTAAAGAAGCGAACTTTTTTAATGGATAGAGATGTACAGATGAGTTATCAGCCCTTAAAAGGTTATAGAATACAGATAAACGAAAATGCGCTGTGGAATTCACCAAAACAAATAGAAATATTTGCAGAAATTCAAAATATTAATGATTTAAGACGATGAGAGTGCTAAATTATATAGGTGGAAAACTGGTTGAACCAGTATCAAAGAAGTATCTTCCAAACCATCAACCTTCTACGGGTATGGTGTATGGTGAAGTGCCTGATTCTAACAATGAAGACCTTGAATTGGCCTTGATTTCGGCAAAGTCGGCCCAAAAAGATTGGGAGAATACTCCGGCAGAACAAAAATTTAAAGTATTGAATGCAATTGCAGATTTAATTGACGTGCACCGTGAAAAGTTTGCCTTGGCCGAAAGTAAAGATCAAGGAAAACCGGTTTGGTTAGCGCGAAACGAAATGATTCGTTCAGCGCAAAACTTCCGTTTTTTTGCAACCACAGCCATGCAGTTTTCATCTGAAAGTCATGCCATGGAAAACAAAGCCATTAATTATACCCTACGTCAATCAATTGGTGTTGTTGGTTGTATTAGTCCGTGGAATCTGCCGTTATATTTATTTTCTTGGAAGATAGCACCCGCATTGGCTGCTGGAAATGCGGTAATAGCAAAACCCAGTGAATTTACACCAGTCACGGCATTTTTGTTGAGTGAAATTTGTATTGAAGCGGGATTGCCTGCTGGTGTGCTAAACATTGTTCACGGGTTAGGACCAAAAGTAGGTCAATCTATGGTGGAGCATCCCGGAATAAAAGCCATTTCATTTACTGGTGGCACAACTACGGGCAAACATTTGGCTGCAACGGCCGCGCCTATGTTTAAGAAGTTGAGTTTAGAGTTGGGCGGAAAAAATCCGAACATCATTTTCGCAGATGCCGACATTAACAAGGCAATAAAAACGACGGTGAATGCGTCTTTTATGAACCAGGGAGAAATATGTTTGTGTGGTAGTAGATTGCTTGTACATGCTTCAATTTACGAAGAAGTAAAGGCAAAGTTGGTTGATGAAGTGTTGAAACTGAAAATTGGCGACCCATCCAACGATGAAAATAGAATAGGTGCCATTGTTTCTGAGCCACATTATAAAAAGGTGTTGTCTTATTTGGAAATAGCCAAAAATGAAGGGGGTGTTTTTTTAACTGGCGGAGAAGCTGTTTTTCCGGAGGGATTTGAAAAGGGATGGTATATTGCACCGACCATTATAGAGGGATTGCCTTTGCAATGCCGCACCAATCAAGAGGAGATTTTTGGTCCGGTGATTTCTATTATGAAGTTTGAAACAGACCAAGAAGCATTAGAACTGGCTAATGGCACAGAATATGGATTGGCGGCAACGGTATGGACAAGCAACTTGAATCGCGCGCATACGTTGGCTGCGGCTTTAGATTTTGGAATAGTTTGGGTAAACTGTTGGCTTTTGAGGGATTTAAGAACGCCTTTTGGCGGGAAAAAGAGTTCAGGTGTAGGCAGAGAGGGAGGATTAGAGGCCATGCGCTTCTTTACCGAGCCAAAAAATGTGTGTATCGCATTTTAGGCAAATAACAGATTAAAAATAATTCCATAAATCAATACATAATTCCAAAATTTGGAATTATGTATTGCTACTTTTTTTATTTGAAATTAATTTTTTTAAAACAATGCCATTTTAAATAATTGATATTGTTGTTTTTAAGTTTTTCTGTTTTAAATTTTTAATTAAGATAATGTTAAGTTAATTAAAAACGACTTTCTTTGTGCCACTTTTAAAACTTAAACAAATGACTTTTGGTTTCACGGCGCTATCATTTTTCTTTCTTCGCTGTTTTTACAGTTCCAATTTAAATCAACTTAACTTAATTAAAACAATAAATAACTATGAAAATTAAATTTTTAAAAATTCTGTTTGTCTTATCATTATTAATCAGCAATGATAATTTATGGGGACAAGCAAAGGTGTATTTCGTTCAGAATGGAAGTGGAAAGATGAGTCGGTGTGATATAGATGGGTCTAATGTGGAAACTCTTGTTTCTGGCTTGACTAATCCTGATGGTGCTGTAATTTCCTTAAGTTTGGGAAAGGTATTTTGGGTAGAAGGTGGAGGTAAAAAACCAGTTAAATCGGCAAATTTAGATGGGTCGGATGTGACCATACTAGATACCTTTAATGGAACTACCAACAGCATTAGTCCTCGTGGAATAACAATCGACGAAGAAAATGAAATGCTTTATATTATTGGCGCCTCGGGCTTTGCCAGTTGTAAATTGGATGGTTCGAATATGAAAGCAACTATGTCCATGGCAATTGCTGGACGCCAAATCGCAATTGACGCTCCAAAGAATAAGATGTACTGGTCAAGTCAAGGCAACAAAGTGAGTATGGCTGATTTTGATGGTTCGAATATTCAAATAATTTCTGATAAATTGAGCGGTTCTTGGGGGATTCGTTTTGACAAAGTAAATGAAAAATTGTATTTTACAGATAATTACGGGTTATACACTAGTAACCCTGATGGGTCTTCTATTGACACCTTTCTTAAGTACCCTACTTCTAGGAGTTTTTCAAGTGTTGAAATTGATCCATTGAATGATAGATTGGCAGTAACTAACGGAAGCAGTGGTATTTTGTATTATGGGAAAATAAGCACTAAATCAGTTACACAAATATTGACTGGATACTCATCAATGTTCGATATAGCAATGGGGCCTGCAAGTTATCGCCAAGCAAAAAATATTGTATTTAGTGACATTAAGGATAATGAAGTTACTGCAACCTGGACAAATGGAAGTGGAACAGGAAGGGTTGCCTTTTTGAAAACTACGAAAATAGGGAATCCACTTCTCGCCGATGGTACAGAATTTACCGCGGATGCGGGTTTCATGAACGGAGAGCAATTGGGTTCAAATTCAGGTTGGTTTTGTGTGTATAATGGTAATGGCAATAGTGTTACCATTAGTAATTTAGATCCTGAAACTGATTACCGTTTAATGGTACTCGAATACAGCGGAAGCGGAGCAAATATTAGTTATAACAATACCAAAACTGTTTTAAATCCGAATAACGTAAAAACAGATTTTTCAAGTGTGGGAATTAATAACAACACGCTGCCTTCATCCGCAGTTGTATGCTCAGGTGACTTTTTAGATACGGTTAAAGGATCAACTCCTACTGGTGGAAATCCCCCGTACCAATACAAATGGCTAGTTTCTACTACTGGGGTATTTGGGGTATACGGAAATGCATTTGGAGACAATACCAAAGAATGGTACATTCCAGGAAACATCAATCAAACTTCATGGTACAAAAGAATCGTTACCGATGGAACTATTTCAGATACATCTGAAGCGTTTCTAGTGGTTGTTTTAAAAAAACCAGTAAAACCTGAATTTTTAACTTACCCATCTTACGATATTTGTGTGGGTACCTTGTACCAAAATTTTGCGGCAACAACTACTCCTCCTGCAAACTCAACTTATAAATGGTCTGCAGTAAATGCAGAAATTTATTCTCAAGGCAACACAAAACAGTTTGCATTGGTGAACTTTAAAACAGCTGGTACTGCGAAAGTTATTATAACTGCAGATTCAGCTGGATGCAGCAACTCTGTAGAAAAAGAATTTGTGGTAGGACCTGATACCAATCATGTTCCTAAAGTGAGATACTTCAACGGAGACTTTATCTGTGAATTCAACGGTGTAGAAAAATACCAGTGGGGTTATGATACCAAATTGGAGTTGGGCGGTTATTATTTAAGTGGTGCAATCAATCAGAACTATTTCAACAATACCACCGACACCGTACACCACTATTGGGTACATTCTACCAAAGACGGTTGTACACAAAAAACCTATTACAATACACCAAATTCATTGTCATCAAATGGTTTGAATAAATTGGTTTCAACCGTTTATCCGAATCCAAGTACAGGCATGTTTAATGTTGTATTTAACCAAGAGTTAGGCAACAATACCAAATTGCGTGTGTTGAACATTGCTGGTGTTACGGTATTGGAAAAATCTATTTCTGGTATTGAATCACAATTCAGCTTAGAAACTATGCCAGCAGGGGTTTACATGTTTCAAATCATGAACGCCAATGCTTTTGTGTCAACCGTAAAAGTAGTAAAGCAATAATTAATTAAAAATGAAAAAATTATCAATAAACATATTTAGCCTGTTCTTTTTGATTTCATTGATTCAAGTAAGTTCAGCAAAATCTAAGTCCGCAAATGACTGGAAGCCAGGTTGGTTTGTAGGAATGAATTTGAAAGGGGGACTCAACAATGTTACAGTTTCACAGAACAATTGGACCGCCAACTATTTGAATGCAGTAAATTCTAAAATTGCAAATGTAGATGTTAACTCTGGAATGGCCTTTGGAATAGATGCAAAAGTGGGTTACTTCTTTGGTAAAAATCGCAACTTCGGATTGGCAACAGGCATCAACTGGATGCAGAACAGCTATGAGATGGAAGTGGACAATTTTGCAGTTGAATACCAATCATTGGATTACAACAACAATACTTTCCGTCAGGTAATTCGTGCTAAAAACGAATTGGAAGAAAGTGTTAGAATGAACTCATTCAATGTGCCTTTGGCCTTGTTGTACAAAACAGACATCAACAAAAAGTGGGGTTTTATTTTGGATGCAGGTGTGTTGTTTAATTTAACAGCTTCAACCAAGTACGAAACCGATGGTGGTGAAATGGATTATGAAGCCATTTACAAATTCGATCAAAATGGCACCGCTGTTTACGACAATGCCACTACACCAGATCCAAAGGATTGGCTCATTACCCGTGCCCATTATACTAGAATTAATCCAAATGGAGATGTAAATGCTTATTTCAACGGATTGAAAGCGCAAGGTTACAACGTAGGTTTGAATACTACTAGTGGTGAAATGGAAGGCGATGCAGCAAAAGTGAAGTTGAACATTGGATGGTTTGTACAACCTGGTGTTAGCTATAAACTTACCGAGAATTTTATTTTGCACGGACAAGTATTTGTGAGTCAAGTGAAAGCAGAAACCGAAAGTGCAAGCAGCAATTATGTACTCACCAATAAAATTGGCCAATACAATTCTATGACGAATGGAATTACTGAAGCTTCTCATTTGGTAACAGGTGTAAATCTTGGTTTTAGATACTATTTCGGTAAAAAAGAAGAGCCTAAGAAAGAGGTAGCTCCCGAAACTGTAAATGTTCAAATTAAATTGATTGATGAAAAATATGGCAAACCAGTTGTGGGTCAAATTGTAATCATGCAAGGCAAAAAAGTAGTTTATGATGGCAAATCAGACGCTTCTGGAACCAGTAGTTTCCAATTGCTGCCAGGTGAATATAAAATAGATGTTTCTGCCAAAGGCTATATTCCAGCAGAAGAAATGTTGGATATTTCTAAAGCTACAAAAGGAACTTCTCAGACTATTGAATTGAAACAACCTAAAATTGAAAAAGGATTGGAATTCAAATTAAAGAGCATCAATTTTGAGACCGGTTCAGATAAATTGACATCTTCTTCTAGCGACATTTTGAATTTGATGGCTTCTTTGTTGAAAGAATATCCACAAATGATTGTTGAAGTTGGAGGTTACACTGACAACGTTGGTGACGACAACAAGAACCTTGAATTGTCTAAAAAACGTGCTGAATCTGTGAAGGCATATTTAATGACCAAAGGTGCGAAAGAAGGTCAATTGAAGGCAGTTGGATACGGTGAAGCAAAACCAGTAGCCAGCAACGACACCGAAGAAGGCAGAAAACAAAACCGCAGGGTAATGTTTACTGTGTTGGAGTTTTAATATTCGCAAAAAATAAACATATAAAATAGGCCTCCAAATTGGGGGCCTATTATTTTTATCCTCGGGATGAATCCCGAGGG
>CAMAQS010000055.1 GCA_945860565.1 Chitinophaga pinensis
GATAGGGTTTCAATTGGTTTTGGCATTCCAATGATTCGACGTTACTATGATAACTCAGTAATTACGAATATGTTGAATGTGCAATTTTCTTATCTCAATCGGTACACCAAAAATAGCAATTTGCCAAGAGATGAATTTTTTACAGTAGGATTGGGTTTTCAGTTTGGCGATATTTGGTTTGCTAAAAGGAAGTATGATTAACATCAAAAAGGTTTTTTTTGGTTTTTTTGTTTTGTGGGGATTGTCTTCGTGCACAGAATTGGATACAAATATTTATAGGAGAAAAAGGGCGCAAGATTCAATTGTAACAAGGGAGTTTGCTGAAAAGGTAACAATAGAATATACAGATTCTGGATTTCTTAAAGCGCGGATTTTTAGCCCAATTTTAGTGGCTGTTAAACAACTTAATAACCCTTATGTTGAAATGAAAAAGGGATTAAAAGTTGATTTTTATAGTGTTAAAGGAGATATTCAAAGTTATTTGACAGCGGACTATGCAATTAGTTATCCGAATAAAAAAGTGATTGTTGTGCAAAGAGATGTTGAAATTCTGAATATAAAAGGGGAGGTTTTAAATACGGAAGAATTGCGTTGGGATCAAGTAAAGGGAAGAATATACACCAACAAGCCAGTAAAAATTACAACCAAAGATCAAATAATTACTGGCATTGGACTAGAAAGTAATCAATCGTTTAGCGATTGGGAAATATTAAATGTAGTAGCATCAATTAACGTACCTTATGATAAAATACCACGTCCTAGGCCTATTGTGCCTGGTCGCGGCCGCTATTAGCGCCGTAGAATTTCTTGCCATTTCCTTTGAAAATCCTGAGTATATCTCATCGGGTCGTTTTTGGATTATGGTGTTGGTTTTTGCATTTTCAATTGTATTGTACTTGAGGATACGAAGAATTCGAAAGTCTAAAATTGGACAATAAAATCTTTAAAAATCTTCTTTTAATGGCTATTTGATGCTCAATCGAAAATAAATGAACACTTTTATAAACATTTTTTTGTTTGTTTAAGATGTTTTAAATGATGTAGTTGTGAAATTTTTGAATGGGTTTCGTAGAAATTTTCACCCAAAATAAAACTTTTCCACAAATTTATACACATTAATACATACTTATTGGTATATTTGTCACCAATGAAGAATTCTACAAGACAAAACATTTTAGAAAAATGCTTTCAAGCAATTGAAAAAGGTGGATTTGAAGCATTGAGAACGGATAAAGAAATTAACGGTCTTAGTATTTCTAAAGGTGCATTTTATCATTATTTTCCAACCAAGTTGGAATTGGGATACGCCATTATTGAAGAATTAATAAAACCAATGTATGAATCAAAATGGTCTTCTTTGTTAGAAAATGAATCCTCGGTAGCCGAAAAATTGTATCAGTTAATTGAATCTGAAAAGAACACAGTAACGGATATTAAAGTTTCTAGGGGTGATGTATTGTATAATTTAATGTTAGAAATGAGTGGAGTAGACCATAAATTTAGATTGAAATTGGATGAAGTATTGGAAATTCAAGTTAAGATTTTGCAAAAAGCATTATTGTTAGGAAAGTCCAATGATCAATTTAAATCCAATGTTGATTCGAGGTCTATGGCATACTCACTGATAGGTCAATTGCATGGATGTTATGCAATCGCAAAAACCCGTAACAGTAAAGATGTCTTTGTTTCAATGGTCAATGCATTACAGAAGCAATTGTTGGAAGTTTTATATACAAAAAACCCCCTGCAACAACCGGTAATGGTGGAGCAGAGGGCTTATTAAAAGTGAGTAATTTTTTATAATCCAAGCATTGTTTTTTTGTATTTATAATCTTGTATCAAAAATTTATTGCGTGCACCGTTGCCAGTTTGGCTGATTAATGTGCCGTTTTCTTTACACGTATTTAACCAATTTTCAGTAGAGTAGACCCAATGTGGCGAATCGCTTATAACTACTCCGCTCATTTGCGAACAAAGAATGGCGATTTTCTCTTTAATACTGTGAAATATCATGCTGTTGTCTGTAGTAATCATTGGAGTAAAGTATAATTTATATCTTGCCCCTTTTAGGTTAGGTAGATAGGGATTTAATTTTCTTCCACATTCAGCTTGCTGAAATATTAAATCAATTAATAAATCATATTCTTTCAGTACTTTTTGAAAAATGCGCTCATTTTCAAAAAGACCACATTCTTTATAATGATGTATTTGATAAAGAGTTGAGTACAATGTTTCATAGCCCCAAATTTCATGTGATACAATGTTTAAGTATTTTTCAGCGAGTTTAATGTGTCGGCTTTCATATTGATCTCCAACAGTAAAAGAGACATTATTTAGTTTGGGGCTTTTTAAGAACTCTCTGTTCCAAACAAAATTTTTGAATGCGGCCAATGCGGGAAACCACATGTAATAAAAGAAGGGAATTTCTTTTGCCCCATAAGTGATTTGAGAATTGGCATGGAATTTACAATGGTCAAGTCGTTGTTCTAATTCACTGTAAAAATTGTCAGAAGTGTAGGTTTCAAAGTTTAGGGCTTTGTATTCAACAGACAACATATTGGTGTTGCTGTTTGAAAATTGGTTCAAGTCAATGTTAAATTCTTTTGCAAGAATAATCATTTCATCGGCACGAAGTGCATTTGGGTTTCTAATTCTTCTGTAAGCAGCATCTTCAGAGATGTTAAGTAAGTCGGCCATAGTGGCGGCAGTACGGATACCCATCCGTTTTGTCTTTTCGTTAAGGATTTTTGTAAAGATTTCAATCATAAGAACCTCCATATTAGGATTTGGTATTAATACATCAAAATGAAGGGTTGCACCCAAAAGAATTTAAAAAATGCAAAAAATAAAGTAGACACTTTCCGCGAATTGTATTTTTCGCCAAGGTTTGCTCTAAGCCTAATGTGAAATTTGTAACTGTAATAAATTCAAAAATTTATGATACACAGTTACACACAAAAACAAATCTTAAATGCGGTTCAAGTAGGAATTATTTGGTGCCGTATCTCTTTTGTTTTTAAATCCAATTTATTTTCTCAAAAAATGAAAAATTGGCTTTTTAAACAATTCTACTTATTAAAGTACTCACTTTTTTTGTGGTTATTTTTCTCTCAAATTTCGGATTTAAAATCCCAAACTTTATTTGAGGCGTTGCAATCAAAGTACAGTTCAATTCAACCTCCGAACGGCAGAATAATTGAAAGCTCGATTATTACGAAGGAGATTTACAAACTCAACGGGGAGTTGTATAGTGATACAACGAGCTATGCAGCAAGTCGCGAAGCCCTCCGACAGGTAATGGCCACTGAATATGGAAACAATTTAAAAATGATGCATTTCAAAGACAGCATTTGGAATGCCAAGGAGATGGAATACATTGGTCGAAATATTCTTCCTATTGGCGTAATCGATTATGAATATTTCAAAATAAGCGATGAATTGGTTGCTGCCAATAGACTAAAAGTTAGTGATATAGATAGTTCTTTTTACTTTAACGTAAATGGTTATTCTGGATCTTTACATCAAAAAGGATATTGTTTTACGATTGTACTGCCTGTTGAATATTTGAGAACGGATATGGAATATGGAGTTATTGATAAGGATTTGTTTTTCACCAATTTGCCTACTTCTAACAACGATGTAATATATTTATCCATTGGCGATGAGGTAATAGAGGCAAGGTGGAATGTGCCGTTTTTGTTGCCGCGTGTTTCGGGTAATTCATTATTGATACACTTCATGAAGGATGTATTACCGAATGATATAAGAGTAAAATTAATGAACAACCCTTGGTTTCAAGAATCTACAAAAAAGTATAGAACCTTGGCAAAGTATATTTTGAGAAAAAACAAACCGGCAACACCAAAATTCTTAAATTATGCCGATTCAACTTTCGAAGTCAATGAATTTGACTATGCAGAAAATGGCAATACGCTGAAGGCTAAATACATTTCACATTTTGGATACGATGCTTCCGGAAATTTAAGAAAATGCTTGATGAAGCCATTAATTATGGTGGAAGGCATAGATTTTGGGTACAAGGGATATCCAAATGGGTGGGTCGACGGAAAATATGGAGAGAACGGATATATTGATTTATTAAATGGTAAATCATGGAATGTACCCGAGCAAAAATGGGAAAATTGGGAAGCCATAAAAAATTCCCCCGAAGTAATAGAAAAGTTTAGAAGAAATGGATACGACGTTGTCTACATTGACTTTTTTGATGGAGCTCAAGACATGAATCTCAATGCCGAAGTAGTAATTGAAGTTATTCAAGAAATTCAACGTAAAATGTGTGGCATGGAAATGCACGTTTTGGGGGTTAGCATGGGAGGTATTGTTGCTAAAAGAGCACTACGTTTTATGGAGTTGCGGAAACTACCGAATTGTGTATTGTCGTTTACCACATTCGATTCTCCTCACATGGGTGCCAATATTCCATTGGGATTGCAAAAATTAATTTCACGCTTAAGGGACAATAGTGATGATTTAAAAGATAAATTTCACAGGATTTTGAGAAGACCAGCAACACGTCAACTCCTTGTTGTGCATGAGGAGTCTGAGATTAACTGTTCTTCGTATCGTGATTTGTGGGTTCGTGAGGATTCTTTGTACGGAAACTTCCCGCATAAACCATGGTTGTTTGGTATTGCAAATGGAAGCAATTTTGGCGATAATGAATTGATGAGTACTTTGGGACGCGACATGAAACCAGGTGATTTGTTGGTAGAAGTTAAAATTCCTTGGTACATTTGGACGGGCGCATTGAGAAAAAAATTGGTTGATTTGTATGCTGTTCACTTCAGTACAAAGAAAAACCTGTTGGTAGGTCAAGTATATGATGTACTGGATTTGAAGAGCCATTCGTTAAATCTTAAATGGGATCATGTTGCGGGGTCGTATATTGAAAAATTTGATTTTGTAAAGGTGCTAGATAAGAGTTTTTTTATTGATGCAAAAGTGTATTTCGACAAAACCGCATTTGTTCCTGCATTTAGCGCATTGAGTATAACTTCGAAAACCTATAATCTTTATACTTTGCCAAATGTATTATTTACAATGAATGCTGCTTTACAGGGGTATACGATTTCAGGGGATTTAAAAAGTCCTTTTCATAGAATTTTTACTCCAAAAGCCAATCAGACCCACATTAAACTCGATACAAGCAAGGGGGGCAACATCGAATGGCTGATTAACCAATTAAATAGCGTTGAAATTACTTCTGGTTTAAATGTGGTTTCAAATTATAATCTCCGTTCACCCAAATTGCGATTTGTGCCTGGAGTAAAAGTAAACAACGGAGCTCATTTTGAACTAAACGGATTAAACGATTTCCCTACTCTTACCAAAAATGAAAAGAGCGAAGCAATTTTAGCAAATGAGAGGATATTTTTTACCAAAGGTTGCGGAGAAGACAATATAGTAATAGAAAAGAATGGTAAATTTTCAATAGGACAGAAAGACCAAGCCACCATTTTTAATGTAACAAATGGCAGTGTAATTGTTATTAAAAAGGATGCTACCTTTAGAATTGCCGAGGGTTTGAATAAATTAAATATTGGTAGAGGCTCTCAATTAATCGTTGAAGATGGTGCAAATCTGGTGGTAGAAGATGGTGGACACTTGGTAGTAGAAGAAGGAGGTGAACTAATTCTTAAAGGCAAAGGAAATGTGTTTTTAAATGGACAAAACAGTTTGTTGCATTTCAAAGGAAACTTGGTTTTGGACGAAGCCGCAGCGTTTAATCCAAAATCAAGTGGTCAAACTGTAGGCTTGGTAAAATTCACCAATGTTAAAAATGGTTTTGGAGAAGCGACTATTGTTGGTATAGGAAATGGACATTCTTTTATTCTTGAGGGCAATGGGACAACCGGTCACAGAAATTTACAAATTGAAGGCAATGTATATTTTTATGATTCTAAAGACGTTTCTTATTTTAAGGATTTTAAAATCAACAAATCTAACATCATTTTCGCACCAGCAAGTTCTTTGAATTTGATGGGTAAAGTAGAAATTAAGAACTCACAATTCGATAAAGTGGAGTGGACATCAAATTATTGTGGTGCTTTGAGGTATTACGGAAATGACTTGACTTTGGAGGGATGTAAATTTGTAAAATTAGATACAGGATTGGTTTATAATTCGCAGAATCGTGAGACAGTTATTGCATTGAAAGGTTTAACTTGGGATAACTGTAATGTAGGTTTTTATGTAAAAAAAGGGCTAACAGATCTAAGAAATTGCACATTTAATGAGAATAAAATAGGAGTTAACTTAACTGAAATTTGGCATGAAGCACTAATGGTTGGATTAAAGCTTACCAACAATCAAATAGGTATAAAGGCATCGAATAGCAATGAACATATAGGCCAACTATTAATGAGTGATTGTAAGGCTGAAAATAACGAAATTGCACTTTCTACTTATCAAACGGAAGCTTTATTAAAATGTAATCATTTTAAAAAGGACGAAGTTGATATTTTCGCAGAAATGTGCGAGGTAAATTTGTCAAATACCGAAAAAACAAAAAGTAAAATTTTGGCGAAATATGTTTCTTGCGGCTTTAATTTATTTGAAAGTCCTGCAGAAAGCAGCATAGTATTGAAAAATGCAGAGGTAATGTTAAATGGCCAAAATTGCTTTACAAGAATGAGGAGTGAACAAATTAAGCCCTTTATATTTGGACATTTTAGATTAATTGAGACTAAACCATATTGGGATTTTAGAACTTCTAAATTAGATGTTGGATCAAATTTATGGAAACCCATTTTCCGTAAAACGTATATTGCAGATTCTTTGAGCAATGATTACATTGAGATTTATAGATATTCTAGTTTGACAGGTAAAATTGCGGTAAAAGGAAATTTAGATAAAGTATTTTATTCTGAAGCTTGTTATAATATGGCTAAGGATGTTGATCAAATTGAAAAACCTGGTCAAAAGATAAATGATCCTTTAAGAGATGGCAATATTGCACCTAGGATTATTTTGGTTGAGTCAAATGAAGTGGTTATCCTTGAAGAAAACCTAAACATTGAAATTTATAATTCTGCTGGGGCATTAATTAAAAAGATAAACAATCAAAAAGTAGGGGAGAGAATCATGTTAACTACAGGAATTTATTTTGTACGCATACAACAGGGTGATTCTATTTATAATGAGAAAATTTTTGTAGAATAATAAAGAAAAACGTCAACAGTATGGGACATTGTCTAAGGATTGTCCCATACTTTTTTAATCATTATTATATATCACTGTATTGGTTGTAATTTCGTAGTATGAAGTTAACCTTTTGGGGTGCTGCCCAACAAGTAACAGGAAGCATGCATTTAGTGGAATTAGAGGGTGGCACAAAAATATTAATAGACTGTGGATTAGACTACGAGAATAAAAAAGATTTTGAACAAAACAATGCCAAATTTCCTTTTGATCCTTCTGAATTAGACTTGCTTATTCTTACACATTCACATATAGATCATTCTGGAAATATACCGAATTTGATAAAACAAGGATTTTCAGGTTTAATCGTTTGTTCACCACCTACACTGGAATTAAGTGATTATCTCTTACAAGATAGTTTGAATATTCAGATGATGGAAATCAGAAAAAGAAGAAAACAATACTATAGAAAGAAAAACAAAAAGAGCAGTTCAAACTTACCTCAACCTTTATATACAAAGAAGCATATAAATGAGATGATTGATTTGACTACTGTCCTTGAAATAGGCGAGTTGTTTCATTTTAATGATGAATTGCAATTGTTTTTTAAACCAGCTGGACATATACTTGGAGCGGTAAGTGTTTGTTTGGAAGTTAAGGAAAAGGGTACTGTTAAACGCATTGGATTTACAGGTGATTTGGGTAATTTTAACTCTAAATTGGTGCCAGACCCTGAACCTTTTTCGAATATAGATTATTTGGTTTCAGAAAGCACTTATGGTGGCAGACAACACATTACTGATTCTAGAAAAGCGGAGGAAGTTTTGTTGGAAGAAGTAATTGAAACCTGTGTAAATAAAAAGGGAAAATTAGTAATTCCTGCATTTAGTGTTGGAAGAACACAGGCAATATTGTTTACATTAAATCAATTGTTTCAAGAGGGTAAACTGCCGAATATTAATATTTATACAGATAGTCCCCTGGCCATTCGTTCGACTAAAATTTATCAATTTAATTTGTCTTATTTGAATGATGAGGCCAAACAATTTCAACATAAACACGGTTCCTTATTTAGTTTTCCATTGTTAAATACGGTTGAAAATGAAAAAGAAAGTGAGTATTTAAGTGTTTCAACTGAACCCTGCGTTATCGTTTCCGCTGCTGGAATGGTAGAAGGTGGCAGAATACAAATGCATGTTAGAAATAATGTAAGTCATGAAGCCAACACTATACTAATTGCTGGGTTTTGTGCTGAAGGCACTCTTGGAGATAGACTTTTAAAAGGCCAAGATTTTGTTGAAATTGAAAGACGGCAAAGAGCGGTTAAAGCCAAAATTTTAAGAACAGATGTTTTCAGTGCGCATCCAGATCATAACCAATTATTGAATTATTTTCAGGCTTCAAATAAGGGTAGCTTGAAGCAAATTTATTTGGTACATGGTGAATTAGATCAAATGAAAAAGTTGGCAGCTGATGTTAGAAATATTGAAGTTCTTACCCCGTTTAAAGGACAAAGTTTTGAATTGGATTGAGTAAAATTATTCTCATATTGATTTTTGCATTATCCTTGGTGCTTTGGGGATATGCAATTTTCGTTTTTTGTAAGCGATGGATTTATAATTCTCTCAATTTAAGAAGTGAAGGAATAATTCCTTCTATTCTAGTTGGCAATTTAACTGTTGGTGGAACCGGTAAAACGCCATTTATTCAGTTTTTGCAATCGGAACTATCAAATCAATACAATCTTGCTGTTTTATCGCGTGGATATGGAAGAAAAACAAGAGGATTTTTGGAAGTTTCCGAAAATATGAATTGGCAACAGGTGGGTGATGAACCTTTAGAAATTAAAAAGAATGATGTTTCTGCTTCTGTTTTTGTTTGTGAAAATAGGTTGAAAGGAATCCAAAAAATTAGTGAGCTTAAACCGAATATAAATTGTGTATTACTTGATGATGGATTTCAGCATTTGAGATTAAAAGCGAATCGTCAGATTTTATTATGTGATTATAATAATCCGTATTTTAAACAATTATTCTCTCTTCCATTTGGGAAATTAAGGGAATTTAGGTTCACAGATCAGGTTGCAGATATGGTTGTTTACACCAAATGTCCGCAAAATTTGGAACTCAAAGAGAAACAAGAATTATCTGCGAGGTATGTTGATCGTAAGCAATCGGTTTTTTTCAGTACTTATGAAATAACATCCCCCAAAAGTATTTTTTATGAAAATGATTTTTGCGAAACAAAAGCTATTCTTGTTACTGGAATAGCTTCAACAAACGGAATATTGGAGTCTCTAAATGATACCAAAATTTCATTTCATTTCAAGTACCCTGATCATCATCCATTTACGGAAAATGAAATAAATAAATGGATAGAAAGTTGCGAATTTCACAAAACTAAATCCATTATTTTAACAAGAAAAGACCTTCAACGCTTGGGGGATACTGAATTTATGGATGTTCTAATTAAAAATGATTTAAAATTGTTTGAAATTCATACTGAGGTTAGAATTTTATTCGATGAGAAAGATCAACTCATAAAAAAATTAAAAATATGAAACGAAATTTATTAATTGCACTTACAGTTATTTTATTTTTTGGTTGTAAACCTTCTGAGAATATTGTTTACGAGGATTTTGAAAAGGTTAATGCCGAAGCTTGGAATTGGAAAGAAGGCAAAAAGTTTGAATTTGAAATAGTTGAAGATCAACATGTTTATTCGTTGTTTTCGAGTTTAAGGATTACCTCAGCCTATAAATACAGTAATATTTGGATTTTGTATACCTTAAAAGGGCCAAATAATTACGTGAAAAAGGATCAAGTTCAACTCATTTTGTCTGATGATATTGGTAAATGGAGGGGGCAAGGGGTTTCGAATTTGATTTCCTTTAGAGAGCCATTTTTGTTGAATCAAAAGCTTCCCAAAGGAAAATATTCTATTGAATTTTGGCAGAATATGAGGGATGAAAATCTTTTAGAAATCAACAATATTGGTCTTCAAGTATTAAAGGGACAGCTAATTTTATAAACATGGTTGTTAAAGGATTTGCATCTGCTTTGAACGGAGTAAGTGCAACTACAATTACGGTTGAGGCCAACGCAACAACAACTCCAGAATTTGCGACATTTATTATAGGTCTACCGGATATTGCGGTTAAGGAAAGTTTATTTCGTTGTGATGCCGCCATCCGGAATTCTGGTTATGATCCGCTTCGGCAAAAGGTGGTTATCAATTTGGCACCTGCTGATATTAGAAAGGAAGGCAGCTCGTATGATTTGCCTATTGCTGTGGCTATGTTGGCTGCCAGCTTTCAGATAGACCAAGAGAATTTAGAGAAGTACATAATCATGGGCGAATTGGGCTTAGACGGAAAAGTTTTGCCAATAAAGGGCGCTCTACCTATTGCCATGCAGGCCATGAAAGAAAAGTTTAAAGGATTTATTCTGCCTACAGCCAATGCCCGAGAAGCCGCCATTGTAAAAGACATTGAGGTTTATGGCGTTGAAAGCTTAAAAGAGGTTGCTGCATTTTTAGACAATAGAATTCAACTCGAAAGAACGGTTGTGGATCCAAGGGGAGATTTTGAATTGGCCATGAATGATTATGACGTTGATTTTAGGGATGTTCAAGGCCAAGAAAATATTAAACGAGCCATGGAAATTGCGGCTGCTGGCGGACATAACATTCTGTTGTTTGGACCACCTGGTTCTGGAAAGACAATGTTGGCCAGAAGGTTGCCCACTATTATGCCTCCACTAACTTTATACGAAGCTTTAGAAACCACAAAGATTCATTCAGTGGCAGGTAAGTTGGCTCAAAACGCATCATTAATGGCTGTAAGGCCATTTAGATCTCCACACCATACTATTTCTGACGTAGCCTTAGTTGGCGGTGGAAATACACCTCAACCAGGCGAAATTTCTTTGTCGCACAATGGGGTTTTATTTTTAGATGAATTGCCTGAGTTTAAACGTTCAGTTCTCGAAGTATTGAGACAGCCATTAGAGGAGAGAAAAGTTACCATTTCAAGATCGAGGTGGTCGGTTGAATATCCAGCTTCTTTTATGTTGGTTTCCAGTATGAATCCATGTCCGTGTGGTTATTATAATCACCCTACAAAAACCTGTTCTTGTGCCCCAGGGTCTGTAGCGCGATATTTAAGCAAAATTAGCGGACCACTTTTAGATAGAATTGACATTCACATGGAGGTTATGCCCGTGAGTCACGACGAACTTACATCGCGTAATTTTGGTGGAGAATCGAGCGAAGTAATTCGAAATAGAGTGATAAAAGCGAGAAAGTTGCAAGAAAATCGCTACCAATCGGAAAGGGGCATTTATTGTAATGCTTTATTACCAAGCAATAAATTACATGTATACTGCGAAATCCCGCAAGCAGGTCAAATTTTGCTGAAAACGGCCATGCAAAAATTGAATTTGAGTGCCCGTGCCCACGATAAAATATTGAAGTTAAGCCGAACCATTGCCGATTTAGCAGAAAGTGAACAGATTCAAATTGAACACATTGCAGAAGCAATTCACTTCAGAAGTTTGGACCGTGAAGGAATGATGGGGTAATTGAGATTAGGATAAAAAACTTAAAAAATTTATTTTATTTCTTGAATCACAATTAATCCTAAATTTACTTTCAGTCTCATTTTTTGACAATTGAAGTAAAACAATAAAAGCACTTTATTTATTCATAACTTTTGAAGTACTTCAAACCTAAGCCCAATAAGCATTATATTAATTTCTAGCCTCCATTTTGTCTATTAACCCTAGAATTTTTTAGTCTATCAATTCATTGATGTCTCTTAGTGCAGAATCTATTGCTCAAGAATAATATCGCTTTTCTTTTCCAGATAATCTTTTACGTACAACTCGTCGATGATTACAATCATAGCGACAAGAAAGGGAGTAGCTAGGATTAATCCTAAAATACCAGCGAAAATTCCGAACAGTACCAACCATACAAGACTAAGTGCTGCAGGCAAAGAGACCATTTTTCTTTCAATAAACGGGGTAATCAAATAGCTTTCAACAAATTGTATTGAGGTATACAGAATGATTACATACAATGCTTTATCAGCACCTCCCATAAATGCAATCAATACTGCAGGAATAAGCCCAAGGTAAGGTCCAATATTTGGTATGAATGAGAATAAGCCCGCCATTAATGCCAGTCCATAAGGCACCGGAATGCCAATAAGATGAAGTCCGATACCTGAAGAAATTCCTATCAAAAGCATTGATATTAATTTGGTAATCATCCACATGCTTAATATATCATGTGTTTTATGTAATACTTCTCCAAGCCTTTGTCGGAAGTATACGGGGAAAAGACTGATAAACCCTTTTTTGTAAATTTCGGGGTCAGCAGCTAGAAAAATTCCGGTGAAAAGGATGATGACTATATCCGTAAATACACCGAGGGTAGATGAAAAGAATCTAGTGATTTTTGAGAACGCTCACCTTTGTTGCCTATTAGATCCTCACGTTTATATGGTACTTCATCAAATATCTTTTGGCCCATTTCCGTGTGCACAATTTTCTCTTTGAGAATCAGAAGCGATTTGGGGAGGGTTTCTGACATCTCATTCACCTGTTCTGCGATAGATGGTCCTATAAATAAAATCATCGCGGTTAGCACACCCAAAATAATCAAGATTACAAGGACTAATGATAGGCCATATTTCGTCTTTAATTTTTTGCTGATCCAATTTGAAGAAGAATTTAATACAACGGCTAAGAAAATTCCAGCAAATAGTAATAGAAAATAATTTAGATGAAAAACAATCAATGCGAAGCCCGATAAAATTAATAAAGCGATGAAGACTGCCTTTGCAATTTTGCTATTGAAATTATTGTTTTCTGTCATTTTGGTTTAAGTATTTAAATTTTTTTAGGTTGCTGAAAATAGGATCGTAAAATCTTCTAACTGAATTTATTTTCATAAAAGATGAAATGCTGTTGAAAATTGCAGAATTGGCGAGGCGTTGGCAAAAAATAGCTTTTTCGCAATGGGATAAGTGTTGGCTTTGTGAGGTGGATAATAGCAAATATGCCATTTTTATGCGGCCAAATGAGTTTCAGCATTTTTTCTACTATAGAAAAAATATTACAATACAAAATGGTAGTATGTAGTGTTGGCAAAAAGTCTGCCCGTTGGTCGTTATTTATAGATTTATTTTTGATGTCTAACGGTCAGCTGTTATTGTTGTCTTTTGCGCTTGCTGATATCGTTCAAGGCTTGGCCAAGTTGGTGCTTATTAACATTGCGGAAGCTTTCGGGATTGATTCGAAGAACTGAACCGCCAGATTCTTGTAAGTGTTGTACTTGTTATAAAACTCCTTTACCAAATATACGCAATTATTTGTAAATGAATTGAATAAAAGGTGAAAAACATTGTATTGTCAGTGTTGAGAAGTGTCATTCTTGTAATTTTCAATAGAGTTCTTTGATGCTTTTCATTTATCTGACACCTATTTGCTTAAACATAGCTTTTAAACAAAAATAGCGGTTTAATATGGCGAAATGTGATCTAGTTATTGTAAGTAAAAATCAGCGGGCTTTATTCTGTCCATATTTTTACATTAAGTGATTACTTTTATTCTAGTTAATATATGTGTCAGTCCTGTTATGGTCAGTATTATTCCGATATAATACAACCAAGACAATATTTTTAGATTACTTATGAACTTATCATATACTTCTGGTGCTGGGTCAGGATAAGGTATATTAATTATCACAATGTCATAAATAAAAGCAAAAAGCAGAAAAAATATCCCCGCTGTTAAAGTGAATTTAAAGTCTAAATTTAGGTCAATATTGAAGTTATGAAATATCATTAAGAATGGCAATGTGTGAATAATCAGTATAACCAGATAAATTGGATTTCCATTAGTCAGCCATAGCCAAGTATTAATGTCAGGAAAAATAATCAGAATATATGTTAATGCACTTATAAAATAAACAGGGTTTTTCTTTTTCTGAGTCCACTGACTCATTGCGAGCAAGATAAGTGAAGTCAACAATAATAAATCTGCAAGGGTCCTATAAATTGTTGGGTTATCAAACTCATTATATTGAAAACGCCCCGCAACCTCCAATCCCGAGCTTGTAATAAAATCAATAATACTCAAAGCTGCCAAGGCGAAAACTGTCGTATTTATGTATTTATATGCTTTCATATTTTAACTTACCGCAATTTTATTTTGCCAATAAACTCAATTTCCTATACAAATCCTTCTCATTTATTGTTACTCTCAACGAGCTTGTTTGCTAGACTGGGTTTAGTAAAATTGATTTTTTGGATGATGTTTTTGACAAATATATAGCACTATTGAGAAAGGTAAAAAACGCAGTTTGCCAACCTCGAAGGTGTTTAAGCAGCTCGTTTTTTGCCTATATAATCAATAAACAGCATAAATACCTCACAAACATCAACCCACTTTCAGATTTCAATTCGTTTATTTTTCCTGAAATCCCCTCTTAACTCCCCTTAAATTCGGCTTTGCGTTTTTCGTTGAAGGCGGAGACGCCTTCTTGGTAGTCATCGGAATTGCCGGCGATTTCTTGGCAGTAGGCTTCGTATTGCAACATGGTTTCGAGGTCGGAATATGATGCTTTGTTTAACATGGCTTTAATCATACCGATGGATTTTGTCGGGGCATTTGAATAGTAGGTGGCTACTTCATTCACTGTTGAATCCAACAAATCTTCGGTTACAACACGGTTGATTAAACCCCATTCTAAGGCCTGTTGGGCCGTTACTTTGGTGGCCATGGTGGCCATTTCGAAGGCACGGGCTGGGGTGATGGATTTAGACAAAAAGTAGCTGCTGCCGCTGTCAGGTACCAATCCAACATTGATGAAAACTTCTATCAACGACGCTTTTTCTTGCGCTACAATAAAATCGCACGCCAAGGCCAAAGAGGCTCCAGCACCGGCCGCAACACCGTTTAATTTGCAAATTATGGGCTTGGGTAAATCGCGCATAGCGCGAATGATGGGATTGTACCTTTTATATAAACTTTCGGACAAGGATCTGTTTTTTGAATCGGCAATGGCCTTTAAATCTTGTCCGCTGCAAAATGCTTTTCCAGCGCCGGTTAGTACAACCACCCTAACCGAAGAGTCTTTTTTTACTTCCTTGAGCACATGTTGCAACTCGTAACTTTGTTCGTTGTTGAAGGCATTAAAAACATCTGGCCTGTTTAGGGTTATGTATCCAACACTGCCAATTTTCTCATATAAAATACACGTTAATTCCATAATACATGCCAAATATACTCATTTATGAATGTAATTGAAACGCCAATAAT
>CAMAQS010000056.1 GCA_945860565.1 Chitinophaga pinensis
TTGTAATTATTTTTTTTTATTATACCCCTCTTCCGCCATTTCTAATCCTAAATATCACCGAACATCGTTATTTTTGTACCTCATCTATTTTTACATGTCAAAACGCATCCTTAAACCTTTAATCATTGCAATTATCGCCCTGATTTCCATAGTCTTACTGTGGAAAAATATGAACAATACCTCCTCTTGGGAACCCAATCTGTTCGCCCTCAAAAATGCAAATCAAGTCGATAAATTTACTTTTATCCCCAATAACGAAAAAATAAAACCCCTAGAATTTTTCAAAAAAGATAATATTTGGTACGTTAAAAACGACAAACAAACCTATCCTGCCGATACAAATAACATAAATCTCATCCTTAATTGGGCCATGCCTAAACTAAAAATCAAAATGCCCGTGTCCGACCAAATTAAAAAACATGTTGTCCGACAAATGGCACTTTCTGGCACAAAAGCCACCTTCTTCATAAATAACAAACCCGTTCATACCATATATGTAGGGGAATCTGCCATGGATAACATGTCTACCTATATGTATTACCCGGACACTGAACGTCCTTGCTTGGTTGAAATTCCTTCCTTTCAAGGCTATCTTACACCTTACTTTAATACAGATATCCAAATTTGGAGAAGTTTATACCTCGTAAATTCTGATGTTAAAAACATCAAGTCTTTGGAAGTAATTTGGCCTAATAATCCCAAAAATAGCTTTAAAATCCTTCAAGAAAACAATGAATTATCCTTATTCGACGTAAATTCAAAATCTGTAGCCGCCCAAAAATCCCTCATGGCTGGATACCTACTTATGTGTAAAGATTTTACCCGTGAAGCTGGAAATCTAGCAGGAATTAACAAAGAAGTAAAACAACGTGATTCCATTCTTAAAACAACACCCTTGGTTGTTTTCAAATATACTTTCGAAAATAAACCACCTCTCGACATCCAAATTTATCCCCACTATGGATATGAAGATGTAGCCATTGATGCCAAACCCAATGAGACCAAAACCAATCAAACTGCATTGTATTGGACAAAAGTATCAAACGATCCCTATTTGTGGCTTACACAAGACATAGTTTTGCACAACAGATTTAAAATTATCTCCGACTTTTTAAAATAACAAACAGTGAGTTTTCGCATTATTGGGGCAATTATTGGTTTTTTTATTGGCCGTTTTACCGGAGCCATCATAGGCTTTCTTATTGGTTCTTATCTAGATTTTAGCGGAGATGCTGAATCAAAAGACACCGACTCCAATTCTAATTATAGACCTTCCGGCTATACAAACCAACCGCCAGCAGATTTTAAAAATTCGCTTCTTATCTTGATTGCCGCCGTAATGAAAGCCGATGGTGTTGCCATGAAAAGTGAACTCGACATGGTTAAATCCATGCTGATGCGAACATACGGCGAAGAGGAGAGTCGACTTTTGCTACTTCGTTTAAGAGATTACCTTAAACAAGACCACAATTTATATGAAGTCTGTCGCAACCTTAGAAATCGCATGGGATATTCCCCAAGGCTTGAATTGGTGCACATTCTTTTCCGAATTTCTCGTGCTGACGGCGATATTTCACAAGCAGAAATTTCTTTAATAGAACAAGTTGCAACCCAACTGGGAATATCAACTCCAGATTACTTGTCATTAAGAGCCATGTTTGTGCAATCCACCGATTCTGATTATAAAATTTTGGATGTTTCGGCAAACGCAAATGAAGAAGAAGTGAAAAAAGCCTACCGCAAATTGGCCATGAGATTTCATCCAGATAGATTGTTAGGACTCTCCGATAACGAGAAAAAAAGCGCAGAAGATAAATTCCTTCGTGTTCAGAAAGCCTATGACAATATCAAAAAGAAAAACGGATGGAGCTAGGTAAAGTTCATTTATCGCTGTTTTTTGTTTCTTTGTTTTATGCTATTTTATTCTCTTGGGCAGGAAAAATAATGCCCAATTATTTGCATGCCGAAGGTTTTGTTTGGATACGCATTGCCTTTGCCGGAATTACTTTCCATGCATTGGCGTTATTTTTTAAAAGAAATAGGGTAAATTGGAAAAGTGATTGGAAAGAGTTTGCCATTTGTGGTTTTTTTGGCACCAGTGCCAATATGTATTTATTCTTTGCAGGTCTTGAGCGAACTTACCCTATAAATGGTGCCGTTTTGATGCTTTTTACCCCTTTATTTGTTGCAATATTTGACCACATTCGAGTAAGAAAATGGCCCAAATGGATTTTTCTTATTTCTCTTTCCATTGCTGCATTTTCAAGTGTTATCCTAATTGGAAGCACTGGCACATCATTTAACAAATCGACTCTTTTGGGGGATTTGTTTATTGCCGTCAATGCGATATTCTATGCGGTCTATCTGGTTAGAGTGAAGTCCCTCACTCAAAAATACAAACCCCTAACCATAAATCGATGGACCTTCACCTTTGGTCTAATTTTCATTAGTCCTTTGGGAATTCCTGATCTATTTCAGACGCAATTTGGGGCAATTCCAAATGAAATCTGGATCAAAATTGCGTACATTCTCATTTTTACATCTTTTTTGGTCTACTTATTAAATGCCTATGCCGTGCAAAAGGCTGGGCCTACTTTAGCGGGAATTTATATTTATTTACAGCCGCTATTGGCCACTATTATTGCATTTATCTTAAACACCGACAAAATTACTTGGAGCAAATGTTTACTAATACTGACAATACTGGTGTCAACCTATATTGCCACAAAATACACACCAAAGAAGAAAACAGCACTTGCTGAATCTTAAAAATAGTGTATTTTTGCAGTAATCATTATGCAAACTGCCAAAGCGAACGAATTTTTAAAAGAAGCCATTTCTCATGTTGAGAAAAATGGAATTAACGGTGAACCATTGATCCAATCAATTCAACAAGCAAGAGAATATGCTTTGAAAGAAAATGACCCCTTGGTTACCCGGGCCCTTCGTTTGGCATGGCAACATGTTGAAACCAACGAGACTTTTGATTTACCACTTGCTGAAGAAATTGAAACAATAGAAGAAAACTTCATTTATTTCTTGAGTTTGTGCATTAAAAGCGATCACGAAATAAATCGTACCGAACTTCGTGAAATGACCAACCAATTGCAATCTATGGCCTAAGGCAAATGCAGGGAATTAAGAAACATATTGCCTTCTTTTTCCTTGTGCTTTTCTGTTTATGGCAAGGTGCGTCTGTTGGCCATCAACACATCGAACACAACGATTACCAACAACATTCCGATACAAAAAATGGAGAACTCTCGCAAGATTGTTTTCAATGCGATGCGACCTTTTATAGTCAATCTGAACTAATAATTGCAACGCACAATTTTCTCGTATTCAAAAGAAGTTTCATATTTAATTCGCCATACAACAAAAACACCGCCGAGTGTAACGTTTTTGAAAATAGCAACAAATCGCCCCCTCAGTTAGGATAATTTTATCGAGCTACGCCGTAGTTCGATAAACACATGCCCCAAAAATATTGGGGGTGTTGTGTTTTTTGCACCTATTTCTTGTGTGAAATTTTGACATTTTCGCACATTTTCCCCTAACTGAGAATACCCAATTTGAAACGAATCACCTTATTATTCACAATTCTAGTTTCCCTAAACTCCCTTTTTTCCCAAACAAAATGCAACGGTTGGGTTGAAATATCCATGTCCAACAAAATTACAGCGGCTAAAATCTCTGGATATGAGGTATTTATAGAAAAAACCCATCAAAAACACCTCTCTGATTCTACCGGTTTGGTGCGCATTGAAAACTTATGTGACTCTGTGATTGAATTAGAAATCAGTTATTTAGATACGCACATACACATTATCTCCAAAATATATTCAACACTAAAACTGCTCTACCATCCCCCAAAAAACACAGAATTCAGCCGCTTCAAAACCCTATTGTTGGTCACAAACAGCACCCATAATTCTGATGTACAATATTTGTCCGCGGAGAAACTTATGCAATTGACCCAGCAAGATTTTAGCAAACAATTGTCTAACATGCCGATGATGCATCTTGTTTCTACAGGACAAACCATTTCCAAGCCCATGTATCAGGGAATGACAGGTTTAAGACTGCCCCTTTTTGTGAATTCCGTTCGACTTGAAGGCCAGGCCTGGGGCAACGATCATGCACCCGAAATTGGAAGCTGGGGTGGTGAATATATCACCATTTTAAAAGGTGTCGACGCCCAAAAACTCGCGTCGGATGCCTTTGGTAGTGGCGTGCTCATTTCGCATCAACCTAAATACCATCCTTTTGGGAACGATTTTAGCAGCATTCTAGAATATCAATCCAACAATCAGTCTATTCGAGCTGGGGCTAAATTAACGTGGGGAAGCAAACGTGCTGGCGACGGCAGTTACTTGATAATCAATGGACAACAAGGCAGCGACTATTACACTCCATTTGGTTACTTATCCAATACCGCCTCCAACGAAATCTCACTTTACACTGGCAATACCCATACAATTAAGAACAGTACCATTCATATTGATTATTCTTATTACCGCTTTCAAAGTGGCATTTATCTGGGTTCGCACATTGGAAATACCACCGATTTGCTAGCAGCAATACAGAGAACTACCCCCGTTTTAACTTCAAATTCCTACGATTACAACATTGGCAAACCCTACCAACTGGGCATTCAACAGATGTTTGGAATAAGGAAAATCCCCAAATCGAATAAAGGGGTTGAATTGTCTTTGAGTTACCAGCGTAACCAACGCAAAGAGTTTGATCCACACCGCAACAGCCAACTCACCTTTCCCCAGTTGAATGTTTGGATGCAATCGGTTCAGTTTAAAATTGCCAACAACGAACACCACAACAAACCATGGTCTCTAGGCAGTAGCATTCAAGCGCAGTTTCAAGATTTTGGGGGATATTTTTTCGTGCCTGCATATACATCGCTGCAAGCAAACGCCTATGGTATCTACGATCTAAAATCATTGATACAAATGAATGCCACCGAAAACCGCATTTTGTTGCGCTTGGATTATCTGATACGAGAAACGACAGTTCCAAAGTCTGCTGGCATTACAAATAACTACTTCGGAATCTCCGGTGGATATTCCCTTGGCGTTAAACGCAAAAACCATTTTTATCAATTGCATATTTCGCAAAGCTGGCGTGCGCCCTCTGTAAATGAATTGTACAGTGCAGGAGTGCATCATGGAAGTGCATCTTATGAGATGGGGAATGGCAGTTTGAGGCCAGAAACCGGACAAAAAATAGAGTTCTCCTTCAACACAAAAACCAGTCGTTGGAATTGGCACACGTCAACGTTTTTGCAATATTCGCAAAATTTCATACACTTGAATCCGATGTCCCAACCCGTAATTACGGTGCGCGGGGCTTTTCCAGCCTACCGACACGAACAATTGCCCACTGCTATTGCGGGTATATCCTTATGGACAGAAGCCACATACCATTTCGGGATATTCAATTTTAGGGGGGATTTTTTATATAGTCGGATATTGAATCCTGCTCGATTCGCTACCCAATTGCCTCCCATTCAATTATCTACTCAATATACCAAAACCATCAAATCGTTTAAATTCCATGCGGAATACTCCTATACGTTTAGACAGTTTTTGTACACCGAAAACACTGATTTTTTGGCTCCACCGGATGGTTTTCACTTGCTTTCAGCAGAAATATCAACCCAACTTAAAACCAAAAAATTCAATACACGCCTGTCTCTCTTTGGAAACAACCTATTGAATGCTGTATATCGAAATTATTTAGACCGGTTTCGGTATTTCACGCCCATGCCAGGCAGAAATATTGGCATAAAATTACTCATAGACATCCACCACCACAGAACACACTAACATTAAAACCTACATTATGAAAAAACCATTTATCTTTTTATCCGCAGTAAGTTTACTATTTATTTTAACAGCTTGCGAAGACCACGACGACGACGACCACAAACACGACGAAAGCGAATCCATTAGCAAAGTATCACTTACTCTAATCGACTCAACATTAAAAGACACCATACATGTATTCTGGTCAGATGCCGATGGTTCAGGCGGAGCCAATCCTATTCTACCAGATACCATTGAGCTTAAGCTCAATGGAGATTATCTTACTTCTATCACATTTGAAGGACAAGTAGACGGGCACACCCACGACATAACAGAAGAAATAAAAGCCGAAGGAAACGACCATTTATTGTGTTTTGCTCCGATGCATCTTCCGAATGTTATTGCACTCGAAATAACCCGATTGGATTTAGACAGTAAAGGACTAGAAATTGGACTAAAATCAATATGGAAAAACAGGGCTCAAATTAACGGTGATGTGCAGATTCAATTAAAACATCAACCCGGAATAAAAAACGGTACTTGCGATATTGGTGAAACAGATGTTGAATTGTTGTTTCCTTTTAAAAACAAATAAGGGGACTTCCTTTCAATAGAGATTAAATCTTTGTATTTTTGTATATATGTCTGATTCAACCGCATTAAAATCCACCGCATTAACCGCCAAACACACGAGTTTGGGGGCCAAAATGGTTCCATTCGCAGGGTATAACATGCCTGTATTGTATAAAAACCTTATCCAGGAGCACCATGCTATAAGAAATCAGGTGGGCGTTTTTGACGTAAGTCACATGGGTGAAGTATTCATTGAAGGTCCAAATGCGTATGCATTGGTAGAATATATTACCACCAACGATGTAAGTGCTTTAACAGACTATCGTGTGCAATATTCTTGCATGCCAAACGACATTGGTGGAATTGTGGACGATTTATTGGTGTATAGATTCCATGCCGAAAAGTACTTTTTGGTAATCAATGCGTCCAACATCGACAAAGATTTGGCCTGGATGCACAAACAAAACGAAAAGTTTGGAGCAACCATTCGCAATGCATCCGACGATTATTCATTGTTGGCTGTTCAAGGTCCTAAAGCCATCGACACATTGCAAAAATTAACAAGCGTAAATTTATCAGAAACACCCTATTACCACTTCACAGAAGGTTCTATGGCAGGTATCGATTTGATTATTTCCAATACAGGATATACCGGTGCGGGTGGATTTGAACTCTATGTTTCAAACGATCAAGCCGAAAAATTGTGGGATGCTGTATTTGAAGCAGGTGCAGAATTCGGAATCGAACCTTGCGGTTTAGGTGCACGCGATACATTGAGATTGGAAAAAGGATTTTGCTTGTATGGCAACGACATCAACGACGAAACCTCTCCAATTGAAGCAGGTTTGGGTTGGATTACCAAGTTTAACAATCCCTTCCACATGTCAGAACACCATTTAAAAATCAAGGAAGACAAACCAACAAAAAAATTGGTGGGTTTTGAACTTATAGACAGAGGTGTTCCACGTCAGCACTACCCTATTTGCGATGCAAACGGCACGGTAATTGGCGAAGTTACCAGCGGTACCATGAGTCCAACATTAAACAAAGCCATTGGAATGGGTTATGTACAAACGGCATTTTCTAAAGCAGATTCTGAAATATTTGTAGAAGTAAGAGGAAAATTGTTAAAAGCAGTTGTTGCTAAGATTCCATTTTTATAAATTTTAAATTAATAAAATGAAACCGTCTTGAAGTAAAATTCGAGGCGGTTTTTTTGTTATCTTTCGAGTGTACTGATTTCTATTTGTTCTTCTTTCTCACATGAAAATACCAAACATATCAATCCCAAAACGGGCATTATTCTTTTCTTCATAATTCAACTATATTAAGGTTTTTTTCGGTATCTACATAATAACAAACTCCCCTTTTATCTAACTGCAAAAAAGTTGACATCTTATTCTGTTTTATAGAAAAAATTGGTGGGGATAATTTTTGCTCAATCAAATTATATTTTGATACGTTATACATAGAATCAAGTCCATAAGAAATATACAACCATTGATTTATTTTTTTTACTCCAGTTATACAATTGGTAAGTTCCAAGAAGTTAGATTCATTGGTTGGATTATTAAACAACTTCAAGTTTGGAAGTGCCTTATTTTCATAAAAAACGGAATTGAAAAATTCATATGCAACATATCCACTGTCATATCTAAAACTTGTAACTCTATAAAACAACTTTCTATCCACAGATTTTAAGGGGATCGAATCTGGTAAAATTCTTGTCAATTTTATATTCTTATCATGCACTGACTGTACGGAAAGAATAAATGGCTCATTTCTAGGATCTAAAGTAACCAAATCTAAAAGCAATGTGCTGTCATTTATAGCACTTAAAAAATTAGAATTTACATATAATTTTTCACCAACTTCGGGTGTAACGTTGAGTATTTCATATTTAAATTTTTGATCAAACTTAATTACACTATAAAAATTAGTGTAAAAAGTATCTTTACCTTTAAAATCAAAGTATTTGCTTGAAATAAGCAAATATGTGTAATTCTGACTTGTTGTAAAATTATTAAAACTTATAAAAGAGTTGTTTATGCCCAAGTGTGAAGCTAGACTTTTCAACTCATTTAACTTGGCGTTATTGTCATTGAACTTTCGGTTATACACTTGTTTAATAAATTGTGTATCTATGGAAAATGAGTTTTTCAAAGTCATATTTTTACTGAACCTTTTTAATTTTCTTAGAATGGGATCAAAAATTAAAACTTCATTATTCTCACTTAATTTAAGTTCGCATTGACTGTGCCAATTATTATTCAGGTTTATTTTAAAAGTTGAATTCTGATTAATCAGTGTTTTAATTATTCTCAATGAATCGCGTTTTTCATCAAACTTACTCATGGGAAATTTCAGAAGCTCTTGACTAGTAAAATTATTTCTAATGGAAATAACTGTGAAATTTTTGTATCCAAATGTAGAATAAAATGAATCCGAAGTGTGTATAGTGGGATTGTTAATTATCCCAAAATACTCATTCAAAATTTCTTTCTCAAGACCTTTATATTCCTCTTTAAAAACATATACTTTGTCAAAATCACTCAAAAGTGCCAATACATTAAAGCAGTTTATACAATCTCCAAAACCTATTTTTATATAACAAGTAATTTTGGCAGATACATTTAAAGCTACACACGCAGCAACAATAAAAATAATTTTTTTTAGCATTTCAATTAAGTTAACAATTATACACCAATGTTCTCGCAATGATTTATTATTTCGATATAAATTCAATATTTAAGGAATAGAATTTTAGAAAGAAATTCTAACCGATAGTTATTGGAAAAGCCATGTAATACTTACTTAAAATTTGGCCCGTCTTAGTGGTTAAAAATAAACTCTTTTACGCTCTCAATTACACAATCAATATAAGAAACAATGAAGGTCAAAGTGTTACATCCCGTTTGTTCTTAATTGAAATTCAATAACAGCTATAAAGCGAGATGCCTTTAGTTAACGAAACAATTGTCATAAAAAAAACAACAAATCTTAAGGCCAATTCTTGTTTGAGTTACATTAAAATTATTCAGTATATTTTCGGCAATTCTTAATTTAACATTTCAAAATACTTCTGCGAAAATCATAAAAGTATTCAATGGAATTTTTAGGGAATTTCGCAAATGGCCAGAATCAAGCCTCATGCCTAAGTGCTTCAATTGGGTCTAGCTGGGATGCTTTTTTAGCGGGATAATACCCTGCACTCAATCCAACAATAACACAAATTACAAAAGCCAATATAATCCATAACCACGGGGCGATGAATCCGCTCCCGAGAAACATTCCAACTATATTACCTAGTCCGAGACCTAAAATAATTCCCGCAATTCCACCCACTTGACAAATGACTATGGCTTCAATTAAAAATTGATTACGTATGCTTTTTGCTGTGGCACCCAATGATTTCCGCAGACCTATTTCTTTGGTTCTTTCGGTCACCGAAACCAACATAATATTCATTAAACTCACCGCTGCCCCAAGCAATGTGATGATGCCAATGAGCATCCCTACTCCCGAAATCATTCCCAACTGACTTTTTACATCTTCAGCCATGGCATCGCTACGTGTGATATTAAAATCATCTGTTTGATGCGGTTTCAACTTCCGAATCCTTCGCATTATTGTATACGCCTGATTCATTTGGTCGTCCAAAGTATTCACAGAAGCTGCCAAAACACTAATATTACAATTGTTATAGGCTTGAGAAAAATCCTGACGTGCTTTGGTAATTCCCAACAAAACCATTCTATCTCCACCAGACATCCCCATACTAGAACCTCTTTTTTTCAATTCTCCAATTACGCGAAAGGGTTTTCCATCAATGGATACAATTTTACCTACACTCACACCTACTTTATAGGTAGCTCCAAAAATTTGACTAATTACATCTGAACCTAAAATCACAAAGGGCTGAGCCATTGTGACATCGTTGGCGGTAAAATTCCTTCCAGCTTCTACTTCAAAACTCGAGGCTGATAGGTAATCCTCGTCAACACCCATTACTTTAATATTGGGATTGGTTTCGACATTCGAGTACCGTATTTTAGAATTAAACGAAGCGTTTATAGAGAGTGCTACAGGAGACTTGTTGCCAAATAAAAATTCAAATTGTTTGGCTTGATCGTATGGAATGGGTTTAAAATCGTCGGGGATTCCATAACGTTCTACTGTAATTCTGTTATTGATGTTGAAACTCTGAGCACCAAATCGCGTCATGGTTTTGGTAATGGCATTTCCCATTGCATCGATAGAGGTTAATATTCCAACCAAAGCAGTAATGCCAATGGCTATAATGGCAGCAGTAATGAAGGCCCTTAGTGCGTGGGCTTTGAGGGATGAAAATCCTTGTCGGATATTTTCTAGGATTTCAAACAAAGCAGTGCAAAAATAAAATTAAGCGGAAAAAGATTGTCCGCAACCACAGATTTCAGAGGCGTTGGGATTGTTAAATGAGAATCCACGATTGTTCAATCCTTGCTCCCAATCTACATGCATTCCCAAAACGTACATTACATGTGCTTTATTCATTACAACCGGAATGCCTTCCACTTCGTATTCATTGTCCCCTTCTTCCTTTTTATCAAATGCAAGCAAATAACTCAAACCTGAGCATCCACCACCTTTAACACCAACCCTAAGTACTGCATCTTCCTTTACTTCCAAATTGTCGTAAATACGATGCAATTCCTCTAATGCTGTTGGGGTAAACTTTACAGGTGCCGTTGAAACTGCTTCTAAAGTATTGTTGTCCGATAGATTTTGCATAATTACAAATTTACTGCATTTATCGTCAATTCCGTTAGGTTGATTTCTGCTGTTGTGCGACAAAGAACTTATCTTTGTCGAAAATATTCCACGGTCATCATGTCATCCAACAGTTTGCAAACCATCTTACTTATTCTAATACCAGGAATCTTGGTAATTGTAAGTTCCTACCTCATCATGCAGTCTATGATGAAAGCGTTACACAATACTTTAAGAACTGAATTGCTTAAACAAACCAATCAGGATTATGTAAAGTTAAAATTGGGTGCTTACGAAAGATTGTCCTTATTGTTAGAACGCACCAGTTTGCCTGCTTTGATACAAAAATTAAGCAATCCAAACATGTCTGCCAGTGAATTCAAATTGTTGATGTTACATTCTATCAATGAAGAATTCAATTATAATTTATCGCAACAAGTATATGTTAGTCAGCAAACTTGGGCCACCATTAAAATAGTAAAAGAACAAACCATAGTAATCATTCAAAGGGTAGAACAAAAATTACCTGAAGGCGCATCTTCTGTTGAATTCAGCAAAGAACTCATTGAAGCGCTAAAATCTTTAGGGGAAATACCACACGAAAAAGGATTGCAAATGATCCGTGGAGAAATTGAACTTTTATTTAATTAATAATTTACATCCGAATGAAAAAGAACTTAAGTGGCATTGGAATTAAACCAATATATACAGCGCAAGAACAAACATCCCCCCAAACAGAAGAAGCTGGAAAGTTTCCGTTTACCCGTGGCATTCGCAATGACATGTATTTGGGTCGCTTGTGGACCATGCGTCAATATGCAGGATTCAGCACCGCCGAAGAAAGCAACGAACGTTACCACTATCTATTAAAACAAGGTACCACTGGATTGTCTGTTGCATTTGACCTTCCTACACAAATTGGGTATGACAGTAGCCATGCCATGAGTGAAGGAGAAGTAGGAAAAGTGGGTGTAGCAATAGATACGCTTTCCGATATGGAATCTTTGTTCAAAGGCATCCAATTGGAAACAGTCACAACCAGCATGACCATTAATTCTACGGCAAGTACTTTATTATCCATGTATGTTGCATTGGCTAAAAAACAAGGAGCTGACTTAACTAAAATCGGTGGAACGATTCAAAACGACATACTTAAAGAATATGCAGCTCGTGGAACTTACATTTATCCAGTAAGACCAAGTATGCGCATTATTACTGACATATTTGAGTGGTGTAGTCATGAACTCCCGAAATGGAACACCATCAGTATCAGTGGTTATCACATTAGAGAAGCAGGCAGTACAGCCACACAAGAGCTGGCTTTTACTTTGGCAAATGGACGTGCTTATGTGGAAAGCGCCCTTCAAAAAGGACTTGATATCAATGTATTTGGACAACGACTATCCTTTTTCTTCAATGCACACAACGACTTTTTTGAGGAAGTAGCTAAATTCAGGGCCGCCAGAAGAATCTGGGCAAATACCATGAAAGAGCTCGGAGCAACAGATCCAAAAGCCATGATGTTAAGATTCCACACTCAAACCGGTGGATCTACGTTAACCGCTCAACAACCAGAAAACAACATTTCGAGGGTTACCATTCAAGCTTTGGCAGCAGTTTTAGGCGGCACACAAAGTTTGCATACAAACGGATACGATGAAGCATTAAATCTTCCAACCGAAAAAGCGGCAAGAATTGCATTGAGAACGCAGCAAATCATTGGATTTGAAAGTGGCGTTGTCAATACAGTAGATCCTTTGGGTGGATCATTTTATGTTGAAGAACTAACAAACGCGATGGAAGCAGCTGCATTAAAACTCATGGATCAAATTCAAAGCATGGATGGAGCAGTAAGTGCAGTTGAAAATGGATGGATTCAAGAAGAGATTGCAAGAAGTGCTTATATGTATCAACAACAAATTGAAGACAAGTCCTTAATTATTGTTGGCGTAAATAAATTCCAAACAAAAGAAGAAGGAGAAATTCCTTCATTTAAAATTGACGACAGCATTCGCGACATGCAAATACGTAAAATTGAGAACGTAAAAAGCAATAGAAACCAATCTGAAGTAGATAAAAATCTTGCGGATTTGGAAAATGCATGTGGCTCTGGTGAAAATCTAATGCCCAAAATACTAAACGCTGTGGAAAATTATGCCACTTTAGGCGAGATTTCTGACAGTATGCGAAAATGTTTCGGAGAATACGCAATTCAATAGGCTAAAAAATCGTAAAAATCAAGTAAAAAAAATTAGCTTTTTGGGAATTTTATTTCTTTATTTACACCCCGATTTAACATTTTGTATGCGCGTTGTTAATCAACAAGTTAAATCGACACATTCACAAGTAATTAACAATAAGGAGCACAGAAACATATATGGAAAAAAAAGCACATGAAATTGTATGGCAAGACTGCTTGGAAATCTTCAAGGATAATGTAAACCCACAGAGTTTTAAAACGTGGTTTGAACCCATTAAACCGATAAGACTGTCCAATAAAGTACTCACAATACAAGTACCGAGTCAATTTTTTTACGAATGGCTCGAAGAACACTATGTGCAACTTTTACATAAAACTTTAAAGAAAACAATTGGTCCTAACGCAAAGTTAGAATACAGCATCATTATTGAAAATGGTAACAATGCAGATCAACAACCTTTTACCATTAATCTACCTACAGGAAACTCATCAAAACCTGTAAACAACGTGTTGGGTATGCCTATCAATATGGATTCACCTATCAAAAACCCATTTATTATTCCTGGGTTAAGAAGAATGAATATTGATAGCCAATTAAATGCCCGCTACACATTTGATAACTTTGTAGAAGGCGAATGCAATAAACTTGCCCGCAACGCTGGTTTGGCAATTGCTCAAAAACCGGGTGGCACTGCCTTTAATCCTCTTATGATTTTTGGGGGATGTGGATTGGGTAAAACACATTTAACTCACGCCATTGGAAACCTTATCAAACAACAACACAAACAAAAAGTAGTTGTATTTGTGAGTGCTGAAAAATTCATCAATCAGTTTATAGATTCTGCAAGACAAGGCAATAACAACCAATTTGTGAATTTTTATCAATATTTGGATGTGTTAATTGTAGATGATGTACAATTTTTTGCTAAAAAAGAAAGAACCCAAGAGGTATTTTTCCAAATATTTAACCACCTTCACCAAAACGGTAAACAAATAATTCTTACCTGCGACCGTGCGCCAAAAGACCTCAAAAATATGGATGAGCGTTTATTGAGTCGTTTTAAATGGGGATTGTCAGCAGACTTAACCACTCCGGATTTTGATACCCGTGTTTCTATTCTGGAAAACAAAATGTATCAAGATGGCATCACTTTGCACAAAGATGTGGTAGAATATCTAGCGCACAACATCGATACCAATATCCGTGAACTTGAAGGTGCACTCATCTCTTTATTGGCACAAGGATCATTGACTCGTAAGCAGTTAGACCTAAACCTAGCCAAACAAATCGTGAAGAATTTTGTTAAAAATTCAACCCGCGAAATCAGCATAGAATACATCCAAAAATTGGTGTGCGACTTCTACAACATTCCTGTTGAAGCGGTTAAATCTAAAACGCGCAAAAGAGAAATTGTACAAGCCCGTCAAATTGCGATGTATTTTACCAAAGATTTAACCAAGGCATCTTTGAAAAATATAGGTATTTTCTTCGGCGGAAGAGACCACAGTACGGTAATACATGCCTGTCAAACTGTGAACGACTTAATTGAAACCGACAAAAAGTTCAGACAAGACGTTGAAGAAATAGAAAAAAGAATAAAAATTAACACATTCTAAAATATCTTTTACAAGCCTCTTTGCAAGAGGCTTGTTTTATTTATAGCCAATGATACGATTTTATAAGTCATTTAGATACGCCCTAAACGGATTGATTTTGTTACTAAAAACAGAACGTAATTTTAAAATTATTGCTGCATGTTTTGTTTTAACCTTAATTGTAGGATTTTCTTTGTCGTTTTTTGGCCAACATTTAAATCGATTTGAATGGGCCATCATTTGGGGCTCTATTGGACTAATTTTCGTCTCAGAAGCACTCAATACGGCATTAGAAAAAACCATAGACACCTTGCACCCCGGGCAACATCCGGGTATGGGACAAGCAAAAGACATGGCTGCTGCGGCCACAATGGTGGCTTCTATTACCGCCCTAGTGGTTGGCGCTTACATTCTTTTGCCAAAAATAATCGCTGTATTTTAGTTAATTCGCCGCTGGCAAAATCACTAAATCTTTT
>CAMAQS010000057.1 GCA_945860565.1 Chitinophaga pinensis
AGAAAATTTTAACAAATTGGTGCTATCCTTATATTTAACTCTAAATTTTTGGATATTGAGATAATTGGGTGATTTACCAACAAGTGATTTAATTTGATTAAAGATTGCATTTCCAGTTTTATCTTTTTCTTCAATAACCTCTTCTTCGGTTTGTGAGGATATTTTAAAGTTTTGAATCCCTGCAGAATCCAACAATCGGACTTCACCATTTTTTATTTCCAAATTTTCGATGCTCAATCCATAGATTAAACTATTCCAAAAATTCAACGAAACACTCAATGATTCAATGTTTAACAATTGGGAATATTCCCCAATTACTTTTTGATTTGATACATTAAAGGAATGAAAATGAATCCCGAACAGTCCTTCAAACTCTACGGGATTAGTTTTTAACGTAATGCCTTTAGATTGTAGTTTTAATTGCGCTTTTTTTATGCCCCATTCTACAATGCTTTTTCTGGCAATTACCCAAGTGATTAATATGAAGCACTGTAGCCCTAAAATGACAATTAATGTCCACTTGATTTTAGGATATTTCAGGAAAAATTCCAGTGTAGGATTGAGGAGTAATTGCTTTAAGTTCTTTTTTAACATTCGTGTCAATGTCTAATTGATCAATAAAAATATGTATCGAATCTCGGGTAATTTTTTCGTTATTCCGCGTTAATTGTTTTAACGTTTCATAAGGTTCAGGAAATTTCTCCCTTCTCAAAATTGTTTGAATGGCTTCAGCAACCACGGCCCAATTGTTTTCTAGGTCGTTGTCAATTGCACTTTCATTTAAAATTAATTTCATCAATCCCTTTTCTAAGCTGTTTATCGCAATCAAAGAATGGCCAAATGGAACACCTAAATTTCGCAAAACAGTAGAATCTGTAAGGTCTCTTTGTAATCTACTAATGGGTAATTTTGATGACAAATGTTCGAACATGGCATTGGCAATTCCTAAATTACCTTCGGCATTTTCAAAATCTATCGGATTAACTTTGTGAGGCATGGCACTTGAACCGACTTCACCAGATTTGATTTTCTGTTTGAAATAATCCATTGAAATATAAGTCCAAATGTCTCTAGACAAGTCAATGAGTATGTTGTTTATCCTTTTAATGGCATCCATTTGAGATGCCAATTGATCGTAAGGCTCAATCTGTGTGGTGTATTGCGTCCGATTCAAACCCAATTGAGATTCAACAAAAGTATTGGCAAATGCAATCCAGTCTATTTCAGGAAAAGCGATATGATGTGCGTTAAAATTTCCAGTAGCTCCGCCAAATTTTGCCGCATGCGGAATTGACTTCAAAGAAATCAATTGACCTTCTATTCGGTGAATAAAAACTTGCCATTCTTTACCTAAATTGGTTGGCGAAGCCGGTTGCCCATGAGTTTTTGCCAGTAAAGATTGATCTTTCCATTCAAAAGATTGTGACTTTAAGAGTGTCAATATACTTTCAATTTTAGGGTAAATTACACCATACAAAGCATCTTTAAGGCTCCATGGAATGGCGGTATTGTTGATGTCTTGTGAGGTCAATCCAAAATGAACCAATTCCTTATAATATCCCAATCCAAAAACATCTAGCTGATTTTTTATTGCATATTCAACAGCTTTTACATCGTGGTTGGTGGTTTTTTCAATTTCTTTGACTTTTAGTAAGTCTTCTGAAGTTAAATTTTTGGCCCAATTTCTAAGCACGGTGCGCTTATCCATTAGGTTGCCAAAATCCCATCCCTTCAAAGAAACGTGAGACAACGCGATGAGATATTCAATTTCTACTTTAATCCGATATTGGATTAATGCTCCCTCAGAAAAATACTCAGACAAACAATTGGTCGACGCAGTGTATCTACCGTCTATAGGGCTTACCGCAAATAGTGAAGACATATTCAGGCAAAGGTAAACAATTAACTAAAATTAGTAACGGATTAATTATTTGTATTAATCATAAATCATTTCGACGAAATTTTTTGCGTTTTTTGGGGGAAAGGTTGAATTTGCGTGTAATTAGCTCTATGAAACCACTATTACTTTCCATTTTAACCGGCTTTTCACTTTCTATTTCTGCGCAAATTAGCACTGATTCTTCTAAAGCTGTAGTTGGGCCACGTAAGGTTCAAAAAGTGACATATCACCAGCCTGAATACACCTACACACTTAAAAATTCGAATTATGTATCTGCATTCGCCCTTGGATTAGATTATTCCCAAGAAAGTTATTTAAATAACATTGGTTGGGATTCTATGGATCAATTAAAAAATGCAAGTGGATTTAATATTTATTGGATAGGACCAGCAATTGGTAGAAATCTATGGAACCAAAACGGAGTAAATTCAGGCGTTTTAAATTGGGGTGGGGGATTTAACTTTAACCATTATAGATCTGGTGATAAATACAATGTTGAATTCAATACCGTTAACAGAGACAGTGGTTACACGAGGCTTAAAACCTCCGCATTTCAGTTCTATATGTTTGCTAGATATGAATATCAGATTGGCCGTGTGTATCCGTTTTTCGCAATCAATGCGGGTGTAAATGGACATAGTACCAATCAATATACCCAAACATATCTGGTATTGACTGAATATGAGTCTTCACGTTCTGAAAATATCGAATCCAATGCCAATGTGTATTTTGCACCAGAAGTTGGATTAAGAATGAGAATTAGTCCTTATGTGAGTATTGTTTCTTCATACCAACAACGAATGGGTACTGAAATTGGTATCGTAGATTTACACAATTCTAAATTTAACGGATTGATGCCTCAGTATTCTGCAAACTTGAATAAAGTAAAATACGAAACGGGAATGTTCAAAATTGGATTCCTCTTTGATTTGTCCATGGACAAACACGAAAAAAAGATTGTTAAAGAGGGCTATTACGACACAACAGAAGTATTAGAATATCCTCCAACACCTTCTCCTTGTCCTCCATGTCCGTGCGAAAATAAAACGAGAACATCGACACCAACAAATTCTAGGACAACAACTAGACCTAACCAAGCACCAAAGGTAGATATGGATGTAAATCCAGGTTCAAGTGGAACGATTAGTCCATCAAACAGTTCTAACTCATCGGGTAATTCCAATGAAATCAATGTTAGAAAACAACTGCCTACAATTTCAGCACCAAAAGTTATTCCAATACCTAAGCCAAAATCATAATTCTAATTTCAAGAATTTACCAGTATAACTGGACTCAACAGAAGCAATGGATTCAGGCGTACCCTCAGCCAAAATCTGACCACCGCCTGAACCGCCTTCTGGACCAATATCAATAATCCAATCCGCAACTTTTATTACATCTAAATTGTGTTCAATTACAACCACGGTATTTCCTTTGTCGGTTAGAGCTTGTAATACAGATAAAAGTTGTTTAATGTCATCAAAATGTAAACCAGTGGTAGGTTCATCCAAAATATAAAGTGTCTTACCGGTGTCGCGTTTACTCAATTCCGTTGCCAATTTTACCCGCTGTGCTTCACCACCGCTCAACGTGGTGCTGCTTTGCCCCAATGTGATATAACCCAAACCAACATCTTGCATGGTTTGAATTTTTCTTAAAATTAAAGGTACAGATTCAAAAAAATCAACGGCTTGACTAACAGGCATTTCCAAAACATCTGAGATGCTTTTTCCTTTAAACCGGACTTCAAGCGTTTCTCGGTTATATCTTTTACCTCTGCAGATGTCGCATTCAACTTCTACATCTGGCAAAAAGTTCATTTCAATGACTTTTCTTCCACCACCGCCGCAACCTTCACAGCGTCCACCCTTCACGTTAAATGAAAATCTGCCCGGTTTATACCCGCGAATTTTGGCTTCAGGTAAATTGGTGTAAAGATTTCTAATTTCTTGAAAAACCCCTACATAGGTTGCAGGATTACTGCGGGGAGTTCTTCCGATAGGACTTTGGTCTATTCTAATTACTTTGTCGATAAACTCTAAACCCTTAATTTCTTTATGAGGTAAAACACGGTAGTGTGACCCATAAATACGCTGATGAGCCAATGGAAATAAGGTTTCATTTATTAATGACGATTTACCAGAGCCACTCACACCGGTAATTCCAACGAAACATCCAATTGGAAGTTTTAAGGTGATATTTTTTAAATTATTACCGATACAGCCACTTAGCGTTATAAATTCTTTACCTGGTTTTCTTCTTTTTTTGGGGATGTCAATTGAAGTCGTTCCGTTTAAATATTGAGCAGTTACCGTATTTGATTTTAAAAAGTCATTTACAGCACCACTAGCCACTATTTGACCACCGCGTTTGCCTGCCAAAGGTCCAATTTCTACCAACCAATCGCTGTCAAGCATCATGTCTTTATCGTGTTCAACCACCAAAACCGAATTGCCTAAATCACGTAAGTCTTTTAAACTTTGGATTAATTTTTCATTGTCACGTTGATGTAATCCAATTGAAGGTTCATCTAAAATATACAATACATTTACCAACTTTGAGCCAATTTGAGTTGCCAACCTAATGCGTTGTGCTTCTCCGCCAGACAATGTTTTTGCCGGACTGTTTAAACTCAAATATCCCAATCCAACACCAACTAAAAATGACAGTCTGTTACCAATCTCTTTCAACAATTCAGTAGCAATGACTTTTTGTCTTTCAGTTAAGTCAGATTCTACGTTGCCTATCCAAATATACAAATCTTGCATATTCATTCGGGCCAATTCTGCTATGTTCTTTTGGGCAATTTTATAATGCAATGACTCTATTTTAAGCCTATTTCCATTGCAAACTGCACAATCAACTTGATGGATAAACTCTTCCGCCCATTGTTGCAATTTATCGTCGTCTGATTCAAAATAGGATTCGGTTACTATTTTAACTACTCCTTTATAATGGGTTTCGTGTTTGCGTTTTTTTCCGTCAGCGCCTGTTATTGTTATATCAATGGCATCAGACACCCCGTTTAAAATGGCGTTTAGTTGTATTTCTGTTAGTTTTTCAATTGGATCTGCCAAACTAAAACCAAATCGCTTCGCCACTTCACGCAATTGCTGGAATGTCCAGTTTTCTCGAACTTCACCAATTGGTATAATTGCTCCTTTATTAATGGATTTTGTTTTGTCGGGTATAATACATTCCATGTTAACAACCGAAGTTGTTCCCAGTCCCTCACAATGTGTACAAGCTCCATAGGGTGAATTAAATGAAAAGCTGTTTGGTTGTGGTTCATTATAGCTTAATCCAGTGGTTGGATCCATGAGAAATCGCGAATACGGATGCGTTACATCGTTTATAATAACGCTTAAATATCCATCACCTGCTTTTAACGAAGCCTTTACGCTTTCGTGCAATCTTTGAGGACTTCCGGACTTAACATCCAAACGGTCTATAACAATGTCAATATCGTGAATTTTATATCGGTCTAGTTGTAATCCAGAATGGATTTCAACCATTTGACCGTCAATGATAACTTTTGAGAATCCTCGTCGTTTAATTTGCTCAAATAATTCTCTATAATGGCCCTTTCTACTTTTTACAATTGGACTGGTAAGAATGATTTTCTGACCGTCAAAACGTTCAATGATAGACTCAATTATTTGCTCCTCAGAGAATTTTATCATTTTCTCACCCGTTTGATAACTATATGCCTCACCGGCGCGGGCATACAACAAACGTAAAAAGTCGTACACTTCAGTTACAGTTCCAACGGTGGAACGGGGATTCCTGGAAACCGTTTTTTGCTCGATGGCAATTACAGGACTCAAACCCGAAATTTTATCGACATCAGGGCGTCTCATATTTCCCACAAACTGTCTTGCGTAAGCAGAAAAACTCTCTAAATATCTACGTTGTCCTTCGGCAAAAATGGTATCAAAAGCCAAACTACTTTTACCCGAGCCAGATAGTCCTGTAAATACCACCAACTTTTGACGTGGTATAACTAAATTTATGTCTTTTAAATTATGCTCACGAGCCCCAATTATTTCAATCAGTCCCTCAGTATTTTCAGGTAAATGGATGTCAGAATTCTCGTTCAACATAAAAAATGCAAAAATACAACACTTTAGCGCTTAGAAATGGGAAAGATGGAATTTAGTTGACAAATAATAAACAAGATGTGTAACTTCGTTCCTTTACATCGAGGAATCGTCTATTTTAAAAAATGAAACAGTTTTTTTTGTCGTACTATAAACTTCATCCTCTTAGATCTATCCTTTTTATTGGATTGTTACTTAGGTTGATTTCAGTATTTTTTTCGATTGGCTATGCCTTCACAGACGACCATTATTTCGTAATTGAAGAAGCCCAATTTTGGATGGATGCGGATTTTGACAAACTACCTTGGTGGAAACCTTTTGTCACCGAAAAAGACAGATTACCCCACAGTTTGTTTTATACCAGTATTCACTATGTGCTGTTTCAATTTTGGAGGATTTTGGGACTAGAAAATCCAGAAATCAAAATGATTTTCGTGCGTTTAATTCATGCCGTTTACAGTCTTTTAATAGTTTGGTATGGTTTTAAAATTGCCAGAATTTTCTCAAGTACTAAATTGGCAATTCAAGTGGCTTGGTTTTTAGCCGCTTTATGGGTTTTTCCTATTCTGAGTGTAAGGAACTTAGTAGAATTTGTATGCATTCCTCCACTGATGGCCATGTTGTATTTGTTAATTCGCAATGGTATACCTAAAAATAAGGAATTGTTTTATGCTGGATTACTTGCGGGAATTGCTTTTTCTCTGAGATTTCAAACGGTTTTTATTTCATTTGCTTTCGGATTATTGTCTATTTATTACCACAACTTAAAACGGGCATCCTTTATTGGTATTGGCTTTTTTTTATGTGTAATACTTTTACAAGGTGGCATTGATTATTTGTTTTGGGGGATTCCTTTTCATGAGTTAACTGGATATTTCCAATATAATTTGGAACATTCCCATGAATACCCAAATGGCCCTTGGTACAACTATATTTTATTGATGATTGGATTGGTTTTGGTTCCAATAGGATTGTTTATGGCTTACGGTTTAGTGAAAAATGCCAAAAAGTATATTTGGTTTACATTGCCCATTATGTTGTTTTTGATTTTTCATTCATCCTTTCCGAACAAGCAAGAGCGGTTTATATTGCCTATCATTCCTTTTTTTATTTTGGGGGGATGGCTGAGCTGGAAAGATGAATATAATGCCACAGAAGTCAACTCTAAGTTGCGAAAAATCCATAAAAATGGATTGATTTTTTTTGCGATTCTCAACACAATACTATTGATTATAGTTAGTCCTGCATCCACCAGAACCGGCAAAATTGGGGTGATGAATTATTTAAGAGAAAAGCAAGTTAAACATTTTGCAATGGAATCTACGCACAAAGAAAATATTGAATATATGCCCCGATTCTATTGGGGTGTTTGGAATCATCCAGAGCAAATTGTACCTATTTGTCAAGCGGAGTGCTTTTATGATACGGTAAAAATTCTTAAAAAGCCTCTGCCGCAATATATTGTATTTAGCGATTCAAATAATTTGAAGAATAGAGTAGAAGCGGCCAAAAAACAGTTGAAGAATCTTACTTTTGAATACGAGGTAAAACCAAGCTTTTTGGATCGGTCACTTACAAGATTAAACCCAAGAATTAATTCTCAGTCGTTTTATATTTACAAAGCGGAGTATCCAGAAGGGTTTTATGTATTACCAAGAACCACCGGCACCACCGCCGTTGAATCCACCACCGCCACCAAAGCCACCCCAACTAGAATTCCCTGATCCAGAATTCCCGCCAAAACCACTTCCAAAACCGCCACCGCCAAAAAAGATTGGGGGAGTATAAAATCCTCGTTTCGAGAATCCGCCTCCGCCACCTCTTCTAATGAATATTAAATAGAATAGGATAAAAAACAGAATGGGGAAAATTACTTTTGGGACAGAATTTTTCGTTTTTGCTTTTTTACGGCCCTTAAATTCTTCGCCCATGGCAATGGCAATTTCATACGAAACCTCTCGGATGCCATTAAAATAGTCTTTCTGCTTGAAATAAGGTACTAGTACTTTTCTTCCTATTTCGCCTAAAATTCCGTCTGTAAGTTTACCCTGAGTTTGATCGGCAGCTACAATTTGGTATTTTCTGTCTGATATTGAAATATAAATGAGAATGCCGTTATTTAGTCCTTCTTGACCAATTTTCCAGCCTCGTGCTATAAACATGGCTCTATCAAAAACATCGTAACCTTGGGTTGAATTTTCAATGGCAACACCAATTTGAATGTTTGTAGAATCTTCCAATTCCTTTAAGAATTTGTTTAAGTAATCAATGTCTTGATTGCTTAATACATTGGCAAAATCATTAACATAACCGTTGTTTTTAGGCAGTGTTTGCTCAGCGGACAACATCCCCCAAGAAAAAAAGAAAAAAACATAACCAATGAAGATTCTACTATATTTTCCCACTGGTTATTTCGTTAGGTAGTTCGTTTGGATTTTCATCTGATGGTGGAAAGAATCGACTTAGTTGTTTTCCAACTAAAAGCACGGCTTTACGTATGCCTTCTGTAATAGTATGTGCTTTAATGGTTTGAATTGCTTCATCTTTTACAGCGAGCCAAAAAGAATCACCAACATGCATGTGAATGCCTTGATCTCCAATAATGGCTATTTCCTTGGTTTTTAGTCTTAAATAAATCAGTACGGCATTTCTGTTTTCGGTCTCGTGCATTTTAAGGTGCTCGAAAACAGACTTAGCATCATCCAAAATATCAACATTGGATTTACAAGTTGTAAAATGTACTCTTATCTCAGCCGAAGTTTGTGTTTCAGCTTCTGCGATTGCAGCGATTACATCATTGGCTTCAATTTGACGCGCCAAAGAAAATTTTTGAAACCAAGTTAACTTTATTGACATAGATTTTACTTGTCGTAAATTTTATCTAAATCAGGGGCATTTTCAGTTCCTGCTTTTGCAGCAAATCCTGATTTTTTCTCAAAGCCAAATATTGATGCAAAAATATTGCTAGGGAATCGTCTAACTTTTTTGTTGTATTTCAATACGGCACCATTAAAATCGGAACGCGCTGTACTGATTCTGTTTTCTGTACCAGCAACTTCATCGTTTAATTTACCAAATTCTGGGATGGATTTCAATTCTGGATATTTTTCAACAACCACCAATAACCTACTCAAAGAACCGTTTAATTTCTCTTGGGCTGCTTCGAATTGTTTCATGTTGGATTCGTTTAAGTTGGTTGGATCAATTTTAACACTCGTGGCTGAAGATCTTGCTTCTACTACTTCCGTTAAAATATTTTGTTCTGTTTTAGCCGCTTTAACAACGGTTTTTGCTAAGTTATAAATCAAATCGCCTCTTCTTTGGTATTGAACTTCAACGTTGGACCAAGAATTTTCAACTTCTAATTCAGTATTTACCAATCCATTATAACTTGAAAAAGCCATAATTAAAACAAGGGCAACAAAGCCCAGAATTCCAAATAATAAATAATTTGTGCGTTTCATATTTCTGTGAGTTCAAAATTACATCTAAAATGGTATTTCATTTTATTAATTACTTCTAACATGTCAATTTTATCGTTTAATTCTTTCTGCATACTCGTTACGCCCTTATCAACTATACCGCAGGGAACAATGTGATTAAAATAGTTTAGGTCGGTATTCACATTAAGAGCCAATCCATGCATTGTAACATATCTGCTTGATTTAATTCCAATTGCGGCAATTTTTCGTTCGTCAGGTTTGTTTAAATCAATCCATACACCTACACGACCATCTATGACACCCGCAGTGATTTCAAATTCCTTTAAAGTGTCGATAATGCATTTTTCAATCAGTTGAACATATTTTTTTAATCCAATATTGAGTTGCTCCAAATCAAATAAAGGATAAACGACCAATTGGCCAGGACCATGAAATGTAATGTCACCCCCGCGTTCAATTTCATGGATATCCGCTCCAATTGCTTTAAGGGCTTCAGGTTGCAGTATAAAATTGGTGGCATTGGCATGTTTTCCCAATGTATAGACTGCGGGGTGTTCCACAAAAAATAAATGGTGCTTTGGAGTTTTGCCCAATTTCTTTTGTTCTATCATATCATTGAATATAGTTCTTTGAATATCAAGACTTTCAGCGTACTTTATGGTTTCAAATTGGTGAAAATTGCAAAAATTCATTGGGCAAATTTAAATGCCGATTCTAATATTCCTTTGTTTAAATGCTAATTTAGATCTTTAATGACACAGAAAAAAAGTACAACTCGTGCCGGTAACAACAGGAAAACAGGACAGATATCCGAGCAAAAAGCCACAATTTGGCTAAAGAGTCATGGATTTCAGATTTTACATCAAAATTGGTATCACAAACATTTGGAAATTGATTTGGTGGCAGAAAACGGAAGATATAGGGTGTTTGCAGAAGTGAAGTCGGGTAAAGATTCAAATAACTCATTTCCAGAATTAAAAGTCAATAAGTCAAAACAAAACTTTTTAATTGAATGTGCAGATGCATATACGTTAAAATACCCAACAGATAAAATAGCCCGGTTTGATGTTATTTCAATTACTTACTCTAATTATTCTTGCCAAATTTATCATTGTAAAGATGCATTTTTCAGATTTAAGCCAGCGTTAAAATCAAAATCTTTATCTCATTTTTGTGACACAATAATTAATGTAACTTAGATTTAGTCTTTATTTGTAACTGAAATGAAAAAATACTTAGTTACGGCTTTCATCTTTACACTAATAAATTATTCACTTGCACAACATGTGTGTGGTACAGATTTACATCATCAAAATTTATTAAAGAAACACCCAGAACTTCAACAAATTGAGGCAAATAGCAATTTAGAAGCTAAGAAAAATCATGTTACCAAACGTGCGGCAAAGTATCAAATACCAGTTGTATTTCATGTTATACACACTGGTGGGCCCGAGAATATCTCCAGGGAACAAATTTTAGACCAAATGCGCATTTTAAATGAAGATTTTAGCTTTACAAATGCAAATAAGAAGAATATTCGGTCTGCTTTTACAAGCAGAGTTGGATCAGCTGATATAGAATTCGTCTTGGCTAAGACCGACATTAATGGCAAATGCTTTGACGGGGTTAATAGAATATATTCAACTTTGGGAGTAGACATGGATCAAAATGACGAACCAGTTAAGGATTTGGTTTATTGGAATTACCGTAATTATTTAAATATTTGGGTTGTTACCAATATAGCAAGTTCAGGATCGGCTGGAACTATTTTAGGATATGCCGTATTTCCATCGTCTGCAGCTTTTTCTAAAGATGGAATCGTTATAAGACATGATAGAGTAGGTAGTATTGGTACAGCTTCAACCACAAATGATGGCAGAACGCTGACCCATGAAATGGGCCATTGGTTGGGTTTATATCATACCTTTCAAGGAGGCTGTTTTGATGGAGATCAAGTAGATGATACCCCACCAGTTGACGGTACATTTACCAATGCCAATTGTCCAGTCAATGGCAATTCTTGTTCCAATGACAATCCGAATTTACTGGATATGTGGGAAAATTATATGGATTATTCCAATGGTGATTGCATGTCGGCTTTTACCTTTAATCAGATTTCGAGAATGCATTACTTCTTGTCGGTAACACCTAGAAGTAACAATATTACTTCCAATAATTTGGTAACCACAGGAATTACAAGGCAAAATGTTGCTCCCGTTGCAGAATTTACATCCTCTCATAAAGTTGTCTGCGCAGGTCAGGCAGTTAAATTCTATGAAATGACCTGTAAAGGATTACCCACAGTTTACTCGTGGTCTTTTCCAGGATCATCCACTCCTTCATCTACGGAGTTAAATCCATCGGTTATTTATCAAACTCCGGGAAAATATCAAGTTAGTTTAACGGTTCAAAATGGGTATGGAACAGATGTGGAAACAAAAACAGCCTATTTGGAAGTCTTGCCAGCCATAAGTAAAGGATATCCAAGTTTTGAGGAGGGTTTCGAAAATGGAGATCCAACCGTAGTTTCTGGATTTTCACATTTGTCTCCTTCTGCCACAAGGTTTGCCGTAACAGACAAAGCCGCATATACTGGTTCAAATTCATTTGTTGCAAAAATCACAACAAATTCTACTCCAGGCGCTGTCTATAGTTTTACCACTCAAAGTTTTAATATATCTGAATTGCCCTCTTCCGTTAGTCCTAAATTTACCTTTTATTGTTCTTACATTCAACCCAATGCGAATAAATCTGAAACGTTGAGAGTTTTTATTTCAACAGATTGTGGGGGTACATTTAATCAAATTTACGAACGCTCTGGTTCTGCCTTGGCATATACCACAGCTGCGAATTATACGAGTAATTTCGTTCCAAGTGGAAAAATACAATGGAAAAGACATGGATTGGCTTCATTGGTTAGCTTAGGATATGGAAGTGCAAAAAATGCAATTTTCAGAATTGATGTTTTAAGCGATGGTGGCAATCCAGTTTATATCGACAATATCAATATGAGTCAATGGTATGCCGGCATAAATACGCTAGATGAAGAATTATATAGCATAAATTTATTTCCAAATCCAACAAATAATAAGGCAACATTGATTTTAGAATCCAAAGAATTAATGCCGAATTCAACCGTCGATTTATATGATTTATCAGGTAAATTGGTCAAAAATATTTATTTTGGCCCTATGGTTAAAGGAAAAAATGAATTTGAAATTAGTCATCCACAAAATGAACAATTTGGTTTATTTGTGGTTAAAATAACCACTCCCAACGGCATCATTTCAAGAGCCCTTATATTTTCAGCAGAATAAATAAATGAAGAACTTAGTCATAGTAGAGTCCCCCGCAAAAGCAAAAACCATCGAGAAATTTCTGGGTGCCGACTTTAAAGTAGTGTCTTGTAAAGGCCATATTCGTGATTTAGTGGATGGCAATGCCGCCATCGATATTGACAATAACTTCCAACCACATTATGAAGTCCCCCCAGAAAAAGAAACGTTGGTGAAGGAACTTAAAAAGTTGGTAAAACAAGCTGAAATTATTTGGCTAGCAACGGACGAGGACCGCGAAGGGGAAGCCATTAGTTGGCATTTGTTTGAAGTATTAAAATTAAACAAAGAGAATACCAAAAGAATTGTATTTAATGAAATTACAAAACCTGCAATTCAAAAAGCAGTTTCTAATCCCCGTGACATTGATAATTTCCTTGTAGACGCACAGCAAGCACGGAGAATTTTAGACCGTTTGGTGGGTTATGGGTTGTCACCCGTTTTATGGAAACAAGTTAGACCCAAATTAAGTGCAGGCAGAGTACAATCTGTAGCGGTAAGATTGGTGGTTGAAAGAGAAAGAGAAATCATTGATTTTCATGAAAAAAGCGAATATAAAATCATTGCGATTTTTAATACCAGTAAAGGTAAATCCTTAAGAGCTGAACTTCCTAAAAGATATAAAACAGAGGAAGAAGCATTGAAATTTATAGAAAGCTTGGTTCAAGCAAAATTTAATGTCACAAATATTGAAGTAAAACCAACATATCGAAATCCATCACCTCCGTTTACTACTTCTACCTTACAACAAGAAGCTTCTAGAAAGTTGGGTTACGATGTGACGAGAACCATGCAATTGGCGCAAAAATTGTATGAAAATGGACACATTTCCTATATGCGTACTGATTCGGTCAACTTGAGCCAAACAGCCATAGATGGTGCCAAAAATGAAATTTTGAGTGCTTATGGACAACCATTTTTGCATTCTAGAAATTTTGCAACAAAAAGTGAAAACGCCCAAGAAGCGCACGAAGCCATTCGTCCTACTTATTTCAATGTTCACGAAGCCGGAAGCACGCCGCAAGAAAAACGATTGTATGATCTAATTTGGAAAAGATCTATAGCCTCTCAGATGTCAAAGGCTGAATTGGAAAAAACAATCATCAGCATTGCAAATTCTAACAATCAAGAAATATTAAGGGCTGAAGGTGAAGTAATGAAATTTGAAGGATTTTTAAAAGTTTATTTTGAAAGTACAGACGATGATTTAGAAACAGAAGAAATGGAAGGAATTTTGCCAGCAGTTTCTGTGGGTGAACAGCTTCTTCCAATTTCAGTAGTAGGGGAAGAACGATATTCAAAACATGCACCACGTTATTCAGAAGCTTCTTTGGTTAAAAAATTGGAAGAACTTGGTATTGGCAGACCTTCAACCTATGCACCAACAATACAGACTATTCAAAAAAGAGGGTATATCATTACTGAAACCAGACCAGCTTTTCAAAGAACAGTTAAACGCATTTGGTTAAAAGACAATCAAATTTCTCAAACCATTGAAAGTGAGAACTTTGGTGCTGAGAAAAATAAATTATTCCCTTCAGATATTGGAATGTTGGTAACCGATTTTTTAGCGCAAAATTTTAAAGACATCATGGATTATGGTTTCACCGCAGCAGTGGAAAAAGAATTTGATGAAATTGCCAAAGGATTAAAGAGTTGGCAAAATATGCTCGACGAATTTTACAAGCCTTTTCAAATTTCGGTTGAAAATACAACCAAAACAGGGGAAAGGGTTAACGGCGAAAGAATCTTGGGCAAAGATCCAATTTCAGGATTAACCGTTTTAGTGAGAATGGGACAATATGGACCAATGGTACAATTGGGAGCAAGAGATGAAACAGAAACGCCAAAATATGCCAGTCTTTTAAGCACCCAACGAATGGAAACAGTTGAGCTTGGAGATGCCATAAAAATGTTGTCAATTATGAATAATGGCTTTGTTTACAATGATTTGCCAGTTACGGTAGGAAATGGTTCTTATGGCC
>CAMAQS010000058.1 GCA_945860565.1 Chitinophaga pinensis
GTATTCGCAATGTGTTTACGAACGGTGTAACCCAACGTTTTTTCTATTTCTTGGGCCAATTCAAAGAACTCTTTCCCTTGTTTCCGGGTAAAATCATCCATGTTTTCCTCTTCCGAAGCAGAAAAGTGTGAAAATACTGATCCAACCAATATATTCGTTAAGGGCAAGGATTTAAGGGCTTGCAGGACTTCATATCCCCCAAAACCCAAACGGTGCATCCCCGTATCAATCTCCAAATGAATGGTAAGTGGCTTTCCATCTAACTGTTGAATATACTCTTGGAGATTTTCTGTACTGTAAATCACCGGTTCCAATTCATATTTAGTCAATGAATCTAGGGCACTTGCATCGGTGTTCATCACCATAATTGGCAGCTTTCCACCTGCTTTACGAATGGCAATTCCCTCATCTATGTATGCCACACCAAAACAATCTACCCCCAAGGATTCCAGTGTTTTTGCCACCTCATACGTACCACTACCATAACCAAACGCTTTCACCATTACCATTATTTCGGTTTTGGGGGATACCATTTTTCGGTAATAATTAAAGTTGTACTTCACAGCGTCCAGATTTATTTCTAACACTGTTTTATGCAAACTTTGCTTTAACCGTTCTGCTACGAATTCCAGCTGAAATTTTCTACTTCCTTTGATTAAGATGGCCTGTTTTTCTAAAGTATCCAAGATTGAACTTTCCATGAGTTGACCCACAGAATCAAACGACTTCACCCGAATATTTGTGTTCAAACCCTCAGGAAGGGTACCCAAATATATTAATTCAGATACGCCACTTCTATTTAATACATCAAAAACTTGTTGTTCATGTTGCAACCGAAAACTGCCCATTTGTTCCATCTGGGTAATTATTGGAAACACAGGTAAATTTGGAGCCTGTCGCATGATCACTTCCAAAGCTATACTCATACTTTCAACATCATACGAATAGCTATCGTTTAAAACAATATTGTCTTTTTTGCCTTTTTCAATAGAAAGTCTATTGCCAACAGGCTTTAATGTTGAAAATGCCAAAATATGTTCTTCATCCCAGCGTTCCAAAGCATACAAAACCGAAAAACAAGTCATGGCATTCTCTACCGATGCTTTGTCAAAGAATGGAATAAAAAGTGAATTCTCCATGCTTCGGTGTTTAAAATGAATGCGTTGTCCAGTTGAGACCTCTTCAATGTGATCAATCACAAAAGTGGCTTTTTCATGTCCCCACGTGATATTTTTAGTCAAAGGAAACCGCGTTTGATTTTCGGACATTACTTTCCTTAACACTTCGATGTCTTTGGGATAAACCACCACATCTGCACCTTGAATTAGAACCGCTTTTTCACTGGCTTTCAATTCTCTGGATTGGAAAGCGGCATCGTGGGCGGACCCAATTTGTGTTATTACTGCAACATTGGGTTGAATCATTTGCCACAGCGTTTCCATCTCACCTGGCTGTGAGATGCCCGCTTCAATAATGGCCAAACTGTGCTCTGAATTAATGCCAAGCAATGAAATGGCCACACCCAACTGGCTGTTAAAACTTCGTGGACTGCGATAAATGTGGAAATCGCTGCAAAGAAGTTGAAATAGCCACTCTTTTACCACCGTTTTCCCATTGCTTCCAGTAATGCCAATAACGGGAATTGAAAATTGTTTCCGGTGTGCTTCTGCCCAAACTTGCAAGGCTTTCAGTGGATTTACAACTTCAATAAAACAGGCACTCAAATATTCCGAAAAATCAAATCCTTCTTCCACCAAAAAACAGCGAACCCCTTGGTCGTATAGCTGTTTTATATAGCTGTGTCCATCTCTAGAAACGCCTTTCAAAGCAATAAAAATGGAGGCATTTGCACTTAAAACTTTACGGCTATCATATAGAACTTGTTCTATTAAAAACGACCCATTGATGTCGCCATAACAAATCAATTTGCCTTGGGTAAGATGTGCTATTTCTGCTACGGAATAGCGCACAACTATAAATTTATTTCGGCGCTGTCACCAATGTTTAAACTATGCACCGCACCTGTTAGTAAAGCGTCGTTGCCAATCAGTGAATTCTCAATAATCACATTCAACAAAGTGGCACTGGGACCAATGATGCTGTTTTTTACAATTGACCTTTCAATGTGTGCTTCTTCACCTATACTCACATCTGGACCAATGATGCTATTTTCAATTTTTGCATTTTTCGCAATAAATACTGGTGGAACGATGATGTTTCCTTGAGCAACCAACTCGCTATAACTCTGTTTCTCTAAACGCTTTAAAAGGGTTTTGTTGGTTTGTAAAATAATGTCGCGCTTGCCACAATCGAACCAAGTAGAGACTTGAAAAGTACCAATTGAAATTCCTTTGTGTACCATACATTCCAACGCATCGGTTAGGTGAAATTCATTTTGGTGTCGAATTTGATTTTCAATATTGTATTGCAAACATTCAAACAAAATGGCTGTTTCACGGATAAAATACAATCCCACCAAGGCCAAATTAGAATGGGGAATATTTGGCTTTTCCACCAATTTTTTAATCATTCCCTCGGAATCCAATTCTGCCACACCAAAAGAACGTGGATCCTCTACCTTTTTTACGCCCAAAACAGATTTTTCCTGTTTGAAAACGTGACTTAAATCGGCTTCGAAAATGGTATCCCCCAAAACAATAAAAATTGGTTCTTCTTGATTTATATGCTCTTTAGTTAACCAAATGGCGTGACCAATTCCCTTTCCTATGGTTTGAATTACAAAATTCAACTTGTATTCTTTGTAATTTTCGGTAAGGTAATGTTCAATTTTATCACCCAAATATCCAATTACAAATACAAACTCCGTAATCCCCGCAGAAACTAGATTATCCATAATGTGTCCTAAAATGGGTTTTCCTGCCACAGGAATTAAGGACTTGGGTTGCGTTTGGGTGTGCGGTTTTAAACGACTCCCAATACCTGCAACTGGAATAATGGCTTTCATAGAATGGCAAATTTAACCAAACTACTCACATCACACAGCGAAATATTCGATAATTTCAAATTGTGTAAATTCATGTTCTAAATTCTCAAGATTTATAGACGCTTACAAAAGGGTAATTTTGACATTTTTTCCGTTTTGAAAGTTTGGCAAATGTCCGTTGCTTCGCTTTAATCCTAAAATCCCTATCACTTCTGCCCCGCTAACAATCACCGCACATTCTCTCTTTTTAAATCCATCCCACTTGGCATTCACCAATAAATCACTCACCTTTTTGGGCGATTTTTGTCCAAAAGGAATCATTTTTTGTCCTTTTTCCCAAGAAATGATCTCCACTTTTTCAAGGAAAATATCTTCAGAAAACAAAAAGCTTTGTTCGTTTTTTGGGGGATGTTGATCGTTGCTCCATTCTATAGTAATAGGCTTTCCATGCCACGATATCAACTTAGGAATCATGTCGGGTCTCAAAACTACATTCTGTTGATGTTGTATTTTATTCTGAACTAACAAGCTGTTTCTATCTTTAAAAATGGCATAGTTTATGGACTCAAAATACGCTCCTGATTTTGATTTTTCACTTAAGAAGTCTCCGATTTGACCCCTTTCGAAACCCAACATTTTCCATTGTTTTATAAACCAATATTCCCACCTTTCCGGAATAGGCAAGGGAATATCCCATTTTTCTGGTGCATATTCCAATGAGTTCCAAAGGGCTTCAAATTTTGGTTTCATTATATTGTCAAATTGAAGTTGAAGCTCCACCAATTCAACATATTCCGATGCCAAGTCTGGCCATTCTGTCAGCAATTCGGGTATAATCCAGTGCCTAATTTTGTTACGCAGATAATAAATACTTTGATTCGAAAGGTCTTCTCTCCATTCAATTACGTTTTCTGCAATAAAAGAAACAATTTCCTTTTGGGATAAATGCAAAAAAGGCCGAATTACAAAACCATTTTGCCTTGGCAATCCCCTGAATGCTGTTTGAAGATTGTTTCTAGTAAGATAGATAAAAAAATTCTCTAAAAAATCTGATTGGTGGTGTGCCGTGGCAATATAAGCGCTGTTGGTTTCAATTCTGATTTCTTCAAAAAAGGCATACCGAATTTCTCTGGCTGCCATTTGAATAGAAACGTTATTCTCCGTTGCCACACGTGTTGTTTGACCGGCATGCACAAAACACGGAATGCCGTACAGTGCACATTGAGTTCTAACAAATAATTCGTCGATATGGCTGTCCGCCCCACGCAAACCAAAATTCACATGAGCCACCACAAAAGGGAAATTTAACAATCTAAACGCATGAAACAAACACATAGAATCCTTGCCACCACTTACAGCCAATACAGTCGATTGTCGTTCCAACTGCCATCCTTGTAGATTGTCTACGGATTTAATGAAATTTAATAGGTAATTTGCAGACGATTTGTTTAACATGCCTTCTACGTACAAATGTCTATATTTTCTGCGGTCCTTGGGCATGATTACAAGTATTTTGTTAGGGCAAGTTAATGCACAACCCATAAACTTGCGCGCTAACAGAATGAAATCCATCCAAATTGATGGTCAGTCCGCTCAATTACTTAAAGGAAACGTTCAATTTGACCAAGAAGGGTCCACGGTTTATTGCGATCAAGCGGAATACAATCCCATCACCGAGCAATTAAAAGGCAATGGGAATGTGCGCATAGTAAATACTTCTGGAACCGTTGTTACCGGCAAATTCCTTACCTATGACAATAGAACACATGAAGCCCGTGTTGATGGAGATGTAGTGCTGGTAGATCAATCCATGACTCTGAAAACACCTTGGCTTAAATACAATACCCAAAGTCGATTGGGGTGGTATGGCAGCGGTGGGGCCATAACAGATAAAAATACCAACTTAAAAAGCCGCTCTGGGAGTTTTAATCCAACCACACATACCCTATTTTTTAAGCGGGATGTAGTGCTACAGACTCCGGATTACAGCATACAAACAGACACCTTACAATACAATACCGAAAGTAAAACCGCTTACTTTTTTGCATATACCCAAATAAACACTACCGACCAAATGGTGGTATTTCAAAAAGGGGACTACAATACCGAGACAAAAATTGGCACTTTTTACCACCAAGTGGGTTATTACGCCAAAGACAAAACTCTTTTTGCCGATACCGCCTGGGTAAATCAAAATAGCAAAATAGGCAAAGCCAGAGGCAATGTTTGGTATATCGATTCCGCCGAAGAAATGCAATTTTGGGCCCAAGCAGTTAATTATGAAAAAGAAGGTGTTTTAAGTATGGCCTGGGGGAACCCTTTGGCAGCACAAATATCAAAAAAAGATTCCTTTTTTATAAGGGCGGACACATTTATAAACCGAAAAGATACCGTTACCAAAAACCAAATATTGTGGGCCATTAACAACAGCAAATTCCTAAAAGGTACGACTTCCGCCAATGCGAATTTGATGATTTATAACTCCGTAGACAGCACATTAAAACTAAGGAAAAATCCAGTAATTTGGGATTCTAGTACAAGAATGAGTGGCGATTCAATCACATTTAAGATAAAAAACAAAAAACTCAACGAAGGGAGCTTATTTCCAAAAGCATTCATATGTATAAAAGAAGATAGTAATGCCTTCAGCCAAATTCAAGGTGATTCCATTCATTTTAATTTAGACAGCAACCAACGAATTTCCGAAAGCAGAGTCTACCGCAAAGGAAAGAGCATCTATTACCTAAAAGAACAAGACACTTTAAATAGCGTATTTAGCGTTCAATGCGAGAATATGAAATTTCAATTTGCCGATGGACGCATATCACAAGTTCGATTTTATGTTAGTCCCAAAGGAAAATTATATCCCATTTCAGAATTTCCATCTGGTGAATCTAAACTCAACAATTTTGTTTGGGATGAAAAAAACAGGCCCAAAACAAACGACTTTACCCGACCGTTCGTCGTAAAACTCGCTAAAATTCGATATAAATCGTTGCAACCCAAAGCCACTGCACCAGAAAAATCGAAGAAAAAAAATAAATTGCCCCTTTTTTCGACAGATAAAAGAAACTAATACCACCGCAATCCGTTAAATAGAAACCAATGTATAAAATTATAGCCTTCTCATTGTTTTGTTTTAGTCAATTCGCTAAAGCGCAATTAATGGGTTTGCTAATAGATTCAAGCAATGCCCCAGTGGCAGGAGTACAAATTTTTGACAAAACTGGCAGTAAACTGGGACAAGGCGGATTGGATGGTTATTTTAAGTTGGATTTAAGGCCTGGTGATTACAGACTTATTTTCAGTCACCCTGAATTCGCCAATCATGAAATGGCTTATTTGGTTAAAGAGAATCAAAAAGACACCATTACACTCGTATTGAAGCGCATGGCTGTTAGAATGGACGCAGTGGTAATTCGGAGTAAATGGAAAGATCCAGGTCCTGAAATGATGCGAAAAGCAATTGCCAGACGCAGCTTATGGGCCACCAGAATTCCATCTCAGTCTGCCACAGTATATATCAGGGCATTCGAAGAAACGAAAAATAAGAAAGAGGCACCAAAACCTACCGACGAAAATCTTTCCATCAAAACCGATGATCCAGAACGTCAGCAGGCTCCCACATCCCCCAATAAACCAAAACCAAACATACAAGCCAACATGGTCGAAATTTCCATGAAACGCGATTGGTCTCCACCAAATAAAATCAAAGAAATTAGAGAAGGCGTTTCGGTGCGTGGCGATAAAACGGGCTTGTTTTACCTGACAACTTTAGAAGGTGACTTCAACATTTATCAAAACCTCATGAATCTGCCCGGTTTGTGTCCGTTGCCTATCATGTCCCCCCTCTCCAGTACAGCGATACTGGCCTATAGATTTCGGTTCATAGAAAGTTACAAAGATTCTGTACATGGACGCGTATTGCGTATAAAATTCGATGGCAGACAAACCTCTAATGCCACTTTTAATGGGGAAATTCATGTGGTGGATACTGCGTTTTATATTTCAAAAATCGTAATTAACATCCCTCGTCACCTTATGGCAGAGTACGATGAAATGCAGCTTTCGCAAGGATATAGACTCACAAAAGATAGTTTTATACTCATTGATTCACAGAGCTTTAAATACCAAACCAATACCATTAAACAAAAAGTTAGAGGTGAAACCAGAGTAAAGTATAACAACATTGTGGTGAATCCTGTTTTTCCTAAAAACCATTTTGGACTGGAATTGAGTCGCACTGAACAAGAAGCATACGAAAGAGATTCTAGCTACTGGGAAAAAGAAAGAAAAGTTCCACTCAGCTTAGTAGAACGCACCTTCATTAGCAGGTCTGATAGTATCAAAAGAATTCTCACTTCCGATGCCTATTTGGATAGTATAGAGCGTAAACAGAATAAAATAACCTTTCGGTCATTGGTTTTGGAGGGACAAGAATACCACAACCGTAAAAAAGGCATAGACTTAAACTTCCAACCATTGTGGCTCATTTATCAGCCTTGGTGGCCCGGCGGTGACCGCATTTTGTTGTGGAGCGGTGTTTCTAAAACATTTGAAAACAAACGTTCCATCCAATTTAATGAAAACATTTCTTATGGAGCACGAAACAATGACTTACGCGGAAGCGTTACCTTTAATACTTTGTATAATCCTTATAAGCGCAAACGAATTGTAGCTACAGCGGGACGCGATTTTGGATTAATTAATCCTTTTGCTGCATTTTTAGATGTGTTTAGAAGAAATAACTTTTACCAACACGACCACCTTTCTGTCTACCATAGACAAGAAGTTGTAAATGGATTATTCTTTAGAATTCGGGGTGAATATAGCGATAGAAAAGACATTTCTGGTTTGAGTTTTGCCAAATCTGGCGACAGCTTGTTTGAAAACAACACCGCTCTAAACTTTAGTTCACACAAAGCCATTTTTGCGAGTGTCTTGTTTTCTTATACCCCTTTCCAAAAGTATATTTCTGAACCAAAACAGAAAATTATACTTGGTTCAGCTTGGCCAACATTTAGCGTGGAATATAAAAAAGCGGTACCCGGAATTCTTGGTAGTACAATAGATTACGATTATCTTGAGTATAGAATCGAGCATAGCTTTCCTTGGGGATTGTTTGGAAACAGTGAATTAAAGGCCAATAGTGGCAGTTTTTTGTCCCGAAAAAACATCAACGTCATTGATTATCGTTACCAACGCCGGGGAGATGCTTTTATCTTTACTCCTCCCATGTTTGCATTTCAAACATTAGACAGTTCGTTTATTACTTTCAAACGATTTTACGAGGTGCATTACAGACACCATTTTAATGGTTCCTTACTCAATAAAATACCTTTTATGAAAAAGCTGAGTTTGTATGAATCTTCTGGAGTAAACATCTTATATGCACCCGAAAGACGAAATCTCGTCTTCTATGAGGCATACGCTGGTTTTGATAAACTGGTAAAAATATGGAGAGAACGTTTTAAAATAGGCGTTTACTATTGCGTGGGATATTCGAACATATACAATCAACCCCGTGCCACCTTTAAAATCAATTTCGAATATTTCGATAGGGCGAAAAACAGTTGGTAATTATTTTAAACCATAAAACGAACTGCCAGAAATAGAAACAAGATTGATTGAAACCCATCTTTAATTATATAATGGTTCAATTTTAATTAATTCCCTTTTGATTTTATTGGGAATTAATTATTCTACAGTTACACTTTTGGCCAAATTGCGAGGTTGATTTAGATAACATCCATGTAAAATAGAAATGTAGTAACTCAAAAGTATTTTTCTCTCATCTTTACAGAAAATATTACTACTGTGTTAAGATAATAACTTAACATTAAGGATATAAATAAGGTTCCTCATTCAGTATCAAAATTTCAATATTTCTCAAAACCCGGTTCATGTAAATTTTCCAAAACAAATTGGTAAACAACCAATTGAGAGGGAACAAATACCACACATTTGCATAAAGATAATAGGAATAAGTCACTTCAATTCTATTGCTTTCCAATTCTTTCACATTCCATTCGCCTACAAACTTTGAAAATCCTAACATCCAAGATTTGAAATCAGCCACTTGTATTTTCCATTGTACATTTTCAATGCGAGACAAAACCGTATCTGATGAAACTTCCCCACCAACAAAAGTCCATGATTTATCAGCAAATATTCGTTTACTAAATCCAGGTTTTCCCCAATTATCATCGTCTTTAACATGGGTAATCTTCGGCATTAATCCAAAGCCAGTGTGTATTTTAGTAACATCACACAGCATAGGAGTTCTAAAAGCCCTATCAATTGTACAATTTAATACTTTCCTTACCGAAACATTAAATACCATTGTATAAATTTTAAGTAAAGTTAACGAATTCCAAGAGCAGAAATGAGGTTAAATCCAAAAAAATAAAAAGAATGTCCGTTTTTTAATCGAGAAAGATTTACTAAATGAATTTGTCTTTAATGCAAATTTTATATACGCCCAACAAAAAAATAGGGGTAGAAAATTTTCTACCCCTATTTTTTTTAATTTGAATTTATAAAGATTAATTATTCCCTGCAGTGAAAAGTTCTTCGATTTTAAGGACGAAATTGAATGAAAACCATTGTATTCTGTGGTGTTTTGAATGTTTTCACAGGCATATATAGCTGACTATGATTTAAAACAAACAAATTAACCACGCCATGTATTATTGTAAAACCAACTTTTGAATTTTCAAAGTGTTGGAATTAGAATCAATCACATGAACAAAATAAATACCGGCGGTGCTGCCAAACTTGGAAAAATCAACAACGAATTGCTCTTGGTTTACCAAGCTGCTAAACACTTCGGCACCAATTGAATTCAATATTTTAACTGTGTACCCCGAAGATTTGGCAAAATCGCCATTATCAATAGTGATTTTATCGATGGTTGGATTTGGATAAATTTTTATTGAATTCGCATACCCAATTTGATTAGAATTAGTGTTGGTTTCATTGTAAAGAGCCTTTGCTTCGGTTGCTGAAACAGCGCGATTATATATTCTTAAATCGTCTAATGAACCATTAAAATAATACGTTTTATTAAACCTTGTACCTACTAGAAATGCATAAGAACCTGTTCCATATTGTGGATTGCTTCCACCCGTAGATGTGCTATCTACACATTTTCCATCAATAAATAATGAAAACTGAGAACTACTTCTAGTAATACACACATGAGTCCATTCATTCAATGTTGGCGGTGTGGTCAACGATTTTCCTAAATTAGAACCATTAACCGCATAACTACCAAAATAAATCCCTTTATTACCAGCAATACCAGCAGAATAACCTTCTGCGCCAGCAATAGCAGGCGATCCTATTGACATTATATATTGAGGAGAAGATGAATTAGAAGCAGGCTTCAACCAGAATGAATATGTATATGTATTTACCAAATATTTTGTTGTAGGAATGGAAATATAATTGGAAGACCCATTAAAACTATAAGCACTGTTTTGGTTTCCAAATCTGTCGGAAACTAGAGTTGCACCTGTTACAGTTCCGTTGCTTGATGTGGTTACTTGGTCGTTTGCATTTCCGGTAAATGGGTAAAATCCAATGAGTCCATTGGTTGGTACTTGCCCGAATAATGTAGGACAAGAAATGATTACCATAAAAAGGGTGAGTATTTTATTCTTCATAATTCAAATATACATGTTTATAAACAAGAAAAAGCTACAAGTCAAATCTTAAAAATAATTTCATATTGCCCATGCTTGGGAGCATGGGCGAAATTCTGCGAGCAGATAATGCTGTTTTAAAGAGGGTTGGAATTACACCAAATAAGGCTAAAACCTTTGAAAACACAGGGGCACCAAATCACCCCCGTTCGAAACTATTCCACGGTTACACTCTTGGCCAAATTGCGCGGTTGATCTACGTTACAATCACGTAAAACGGCAATATGATAACTCAATAATTGCAATGGAATTGTGTTAATTAATGGACTTAAACATTCTATAGTTTCTGGAACTTGAATAACATGGTCCACAAGTGAGTTTAAAGAATTATTACCTTCACTAATAATGGCAATAACCCTACCCTTGCGTGCTTTAACCTCTTGAATGTTGCTCACTACCTTTTCGTAATGTTCACTATTTGTTGCTATTACTATCACGGGCATTTCCTCGTCAATTAAGGCAATAGGTCCATGCTTCATTTCAGCAGCAGGATAACCTTCTGCATGAATATATGATATTTCCTTTAATTTCAACGCGCCTTCTAGAGCCACTGGAAAATTATAACCTCTGCCCAAATAAAGTGCATTCGAAACGTGTTGGTATTTTTTAGCCAACTCAATTATTTCGTCGTTAAGTTTTAATGCTTGTTCAATTTTTGCAGGGATGGCTTCCAACTCTTTCATAACCTTAGAAATAGCATCTATGGACATGGTTTTACGAATTTTTGCCATTCCCAATGCCAACAGAGTAAGGACAGTAACTTGTGCAGTAAATGCTTTGGTACTCGCTACTCCAATTTCTGGACCAGCATGAGTGTAGGCACCAGCATCACTTAAACGTGGTATGCTACTTCCAACAACGTTACACACTCCAAATACAGAAGCACTTTTACGTTTCGCCAAATCCATAGCAGCTAAAGTATCTGCTGTTTCGCCACTTTGAGAAATGGCCACGACCAAGTCATCAGCAAACAAAACTGGATTTCTGTATCTAAATTCTGAGGCGTATTCCACTTCTACGGGCAGACGGGCAAAATCTTCAAATAAATATTCACCTACTAAACCAGCATGCCAACTTGTTCCACACCCAATTAAGATAAGACGTTTTATTTCTTCCAGTTTTTGACTGTATTCTTCCAAGCTTCGCATGTGAAAAATACCTTCATTGGCATCGAATCTGCCTCGGAAACTATCAAAAATTGAACGGGGTTGTTCGTAAATTTCCTTTAACATAAAATGCGGATATCCACCTTTTTCCAATTGTTCTAAATTTAATTCTAACTCTTGTACATAAGGAACTTGCACTACATTGTCGATACTTTTAATAATCATCTCCATGTTGTCGACAATGGCAATTTCGCCATCCTTAAGATAAACCACTTTGTTGGTATACTCTACAATTGGTGTAGCATCAGAAGCGAAGAAAAATTCTCCTCTATCTTTTCCAATACCCACAACCAAAGGACTGCCTTTTCTTGCAGCGATTAAGTGTTCAGGATGATTTTTACTTAATATAACAATGGCATAAGCACCAACAACTTGTTTCAATGAAGCCCTAACAGCATCTGCAAGAGACAAGTTGGAATTTTCCATGACATCTTCAATTAAATGAACCAATACTTCTGTATCGGTATCGCTATTAAATTGGTATCCGCGTTGCGACAATCCTTCTTTCAACGTAGCATAATTCTCAATAATGCCATTGTGAATTATACTAACATCACCACTTTGACTTAGATGTGGATGTGCATTTTCGTCATTAGGAACACCATGGGTAGCCCAGCGAGTATGTCCCATTCCTATGGTACCTGAGATGTCCGAGCTTTTGGTTGCCGCTTCCAACTCAGCAACTTTACCTTGCTTCTTGTAAATTCTTAAATCATTGCTTAACAATGCCACACCAGAGCTATCATAGCCTCTGTACTCTAAACGTTTTAATCCTTTGATTACAATAGGAAACGCTTCTTTTTTTCCGATATATGCTACTATTCCACACATAATTATTTCAAGTTAAATACCAATTTCACTGCATCCGTTGCGTTCAATTCTTCCCAAGGGAACAATTTGACACTCACAGATAGTGCATTCTTTTTGCCTTTGTTAAAGGTCTTTTCAACTGTTTCACACTTTCTACCCATGTGTCCATAAGCCGCAGTTTCCAAATATATGGGCGTTCTCAAATTAAATCGATTTTCTATATGGTAGGGTTTAAGACTAAACTCAGGCATTGTTTTTATAATAGACGCGATTTCACTGTCCTTTAAATCAACTGTAGCTGTTCCATAAGTATCAACAAACAATCCAACTGGTTCTGCTACACCAATAGCATAACTTACTTGTACCAAAACTTGTTCGCAAAGTCCAGCCGCCACAATGTTTTTTGCTATATGACGTGTAGCATAAGCAGCACTTCTATCAACTTTACTTGGATCTTTTCCCGAAAATGCACCCCCACCATGTGCACCGCGTCCACCGTAAGTATCCACAATAATTTTTCTGCCTGTTAAGCCAGTATCACCATGTGGACCACCTATTACAAATTTACCTGTTGGGTTTATGTGATATTTAATGTCTTCATTAAACAAATGGTGCAATACCGCACCCACTTTTGCTTTTACGCGGGGCATAAGGTGAGAAATAAGGTCAGATTTTATTTTGTCCAACATTTCTTTTTCTGCATTGGGATTACCTACAGCAGAAACAAACTCATCGTGTTGGGTAGAAATAACGATGGTATCAATGCGTAATGCTTTGTGATTATCAGAATACTCCAAGGTAACTTGGCTTTTCGCATCTAGACGCAAATAAGCAATGATATCGCCTTCTCTGCGCATTTCAGCCAATTCTTGAAGAATCAAATGGGCCAACATCAACGGCAAAGGCATATAATTATCCGTTTCGTTGGTAGCATATCCAAACATCATTCCTTGGTCTCCAGCACCTTGTTCTTCTGGATTTGCCTTTTCAACACCTTGATTTATATCTGGACTTTGTTCGTGAATGGCGGATAAAATGCCACAGCTATTGGCATCGAACATGTATTCACTTTTGGTATAACCAATTTTAGCTATCACTTCGCGGGCAATCGACTGAACATCTAAATATGCATCAGACTTTACTTCACCAGCCAAAATAACTTGGCCTGTTGTTACCAAAGTTTCACAGGCAACTTTACTGCTAGGGTCGTAAGCCAAAAAATGATCTATTAACGCGTCTGAAATTTGATCGGCAACTTTGTCTGGGTGTCCTTCTGAAACAGATTCTGATGTGAAAAAATACGGCATAATTTTGTATAATTTTTCAAATATACTACGCAACCATTGATTTTTATGTAACCAAATTATGACATCTCTAAAAAAGTAACCTTATAAAAACAAATGAAGCGGTACTTTAATCTATTCAATCGGATTTTAATATCTTTGTATCTATGTTTGAAAACCTTCAAGGTCGTCTTGAAAAAGCGTTTAAATCGCTCAAAGGACAAAATAAAATCAATGAGTTAAATGTAGTAGATACCGTAAAAGAAATACGCAGAGCCTTAATTGCGGCAGACGTTAACTTTAAAGTTGCCAAAACATTCACAGACAACATTTTAGACAAAGCCAAAGGCGAACAAGTCATTCGTTCTGTTTCCCCAGGTCAAATGCTCACAAAAATTGTTCACGACGAATTGATCGATTTATTGGGTGGTGAAACCAGTAATTTACAAATAAAAGGTTCTCCAGCAGTCATTTTGATTGCTGGATTGCAGGGTTCTGGTAAAACCACATTTACAGGTAAATTGTCAAAATACCTGAAAAGCCAAGGTAAAAATCCAATGGTGGTCGCCGGCGACGTTTATCGGCCTGCTGC
>CAMAQS010000059.1 GCA_945860565.1 Chitinophaga pinensis
GCAAAAACTAGCAGAAATGGGTTGTGTACCTGGCACACAAATAGAAAAACTTTACACGGCTCCTGGTGGTGACCCCATTGCATTTAGAATTGACGCTTATATATTGGGTCTTAGAAAATCTGAAGCCGATCAAATTCTAATAAAAGAAATTATCGTAAATCATTGACTTGAAAAACATTGTTCTCATTGGAAATCCAAATTGTGGTAAATCGACCTTATTTAATAGATTAACGGGGTTAGGACAAAAAACAAGCAATCTACCGGGTACCACTGTTGATTCATACCAAGGCGATATCAAATTAAATGGGGAAACCATAAATCTTATAGACTTACCCGGAATTTATAGTTTGTTTACCAGCACTGAATATGAACATGTGGTTATTTCACATTTATTGGGGGATCAGGAGAAATGTCCGGATGGGGTAATTTTTGTTCTAGATGCATCCAATTTGAGACGAAATCTGTTATTGCTATCTCAAGTTACTGAATTGAAAATCCCTGCAACTTGTATTCTGACCATGAACGATACGGCCAAAAGAAGAAATATTGGCATTAATCTTTCAGAATTTCAGGAACTTCTAGGATTAGATATATTACCATATAATCCTAGAAATGATGACAATACAGATGATCTATTTGACAATTTGGGAAAACTAAAAATTGGACACCGAATTTACAAAACACCAGAATTTGAAGAGCGCCTGTTTGAGCATTTTAAAGGAAATACAATCAGAGGATTAAGCACTGAGACATTAAACCGTTATGGTTCAATTGACGGTGTCATTAAAAAGATATTGTTCAAAAAAACCAACAAATACTCTTTCAACACTTTAAAAATAGACAGGGTTGCCACGCATCCGGTTTATGGGATTGTTATATTCTTCTTAATCATATTGGCTCTATTTCAAGGAGTATTCACTTTGGCAAAATACCCAATGGATTTAATTGAGAATGGATTTTCTTGGCTAAAGTCAGTCGCTTCCACATATTTACCAAATGGTTATATAGGTGATTTCGTTCAAAATGGATTAATCAGTGGATTAGAGGGGGTGGTTATTTTTGTTCCACAAATATTCATATTGTTCTTTTTAATTGGCATACTTGAAGACAGCGGATACATGGTTAGAGCAAGTTTTATTAGCGACAGAATAATGCGAAAAATCGGATTAAATGGTCGATCAATTATTCCACTTATTGGTGGGTTCGCATGCTCAATTCCGAGTATCCTTGCCGCCAGAACCATTCGAAACAAGAGAGAAAGGCTCGCAACGATGCTAATTACTCCACTTATGAGTTGCTCGGCCCGTTTGCCCGTATATGTATTACTTATTTCTATCATAATTCCTGCCGGTGTTTTTTGGGGACCAGTGCCTGCTCAAACTTTGTTGATGACACTGGCCTATTTTGCGGGGATACTTTTAGCTCTGATTATTGCCATTGTATACCAACTGTTTAATAAGAAAAAACAAGATTCCGAATTCATTTTGGAATTACCTACATACCAATCTCCTCGCTTACAAACTGTTTTACACTCAGCTTGGATAAAATGCAAATCTTTTTTAAACGAAGCAGGTAAAATTATAATAATTATATCCATGGTATTGTGGGCACTATCTAGTTTTGGGCCAGAAAATGCCAAAATAGAAGCGATTAAAGAATCCCAAATTGCTGTTTTGCAAAACGACCCAGATAGCGCCAACATCCGTAAAAGTTTATTGTTGGAAGCCAGTTATGCTGGTCATATAGGTAAGTTTATTGAACCAGCAATAAAACCATTGGGGTATGATTGGAAAACGGGTATTGCACTCATTACCTCATTTGCAGCAAGAGAGGTTTTTGTAGGCACCATGAGCACGTTATTTCAAGCTGGAGAAGATGGAGAAAATGTGATAGGTATTCGGGATAAAATGCAATCTGAAATAGATTTAGATACAGGTAAACCAAAATATGGAGCACCTTATGCAATTAGTTTAATACTTTTTTATGCATTTGCCCTTCAATGCATGAGTACAATGGCCGTATTGAAAAAAGAAACAGGGACATGGAAATGGTCAATTATTCTATTCTTCGGTTACGGAACCATAGCGTATATCAGTGCATTCATTGCATTCAATGTTTTTAGTTAACAATCTTATACAGTTCATAATCAACCAATTAAAATCACCTATGTAGAGAAAATCCTACTTGTTATTGTCTATTTTTTTTTGTATTTTTGCACGGCTAAAAATATCATTTTTTGATTTTACATTATTCATGAGGCAATTAAAAATATCTAAACAATTTACAAACCGAGAGAACAAATCACTCGACAAATACCTGAACGAGATTTCGAAGGTTCCAATGATTGACGCACAAGAGGAGGTTGAATTAGCAAGAAGAATAAGAGAAGGCGATCAGGCCGCTTTAGAGAAGTTAGTTAATGCCAATCTTCGTTTTGTTGTTTCCGTTTCTAAGCAATATCAAAACCAAGGTTTAACATTGGGAGATTTAATTAATGAAGGAAACATGGGATTAATTAAAGCCGCAAAACGCTTTGACGAAACACGTGGATTTAAATTTATCTCTTATGCCGTTTGGTGGATTAGACAATCTATTTTACAGGCTTTGGCCGATCAAAGTAGAATTGTAAGACTTCCACTTAATAAAGTGGGTAGTCTAGGAAGAATTACACAAGCAGCTGCTAGACTTGAGCAAGAATTAGAAAGAGAACCAACTCCACAAGAGATTGCTGATTCTTTGGAAATTCCAATTACTGAAGTAGAAAATGCATTGAGATCAAGTGGCAGACATTTGAGTATTGATGCGCCTTTGGCTGAAGGTGAAGACAATACATTGTTAGGCGTTTTGGACAACAACGACGAGCCAAATCCCGATATGCCCTTGTTAAACGAATCTTTACAAAATGAAATTAACCGTGTTATTTCTACTCTTAGCGACAAAGAAAGAGATGTATTGAAATATTATTTTGGATTAGATGGCAATGCTGCCCACACGTTAGAAGACATTTCTGATAAAGTAGGGTTAACAAGAGAGAGAGTGCGTCAAATTAAAGAAAAAGCACTTAGAAGATTAAGAAAATCAAGCAAGAGCAAAATCTTAAAAACCTATTTAGGTTAAATAATATTAATTTTATTCAAAATAAAAAGTCCCGTTTGTAATACAAACGGGACTTTTTATTTAAACCTTTTTGGCAATTAATACATTACAGTAATAGTGCCTTTATAAACATAGAGCTTGTTGTCTACATAACGGAATATGATTTCATATCCATATACCCCTTCTGGCACTTTCACGCCATCATAGTCTATGCCTTTCCACTTTTCTTCTGGACTCTTTGTCTGAAACAATATGGTTCCCCAGCGATTAAATATCTTCATTTCATATCGTTCTAAACCAAACGTAGTATTTGGTCCAAATGATTCATTCAATCCATCAATATTTGGAGAAAATGTATTTGGAATCCACATTAACAGTTCAGGTTTAAGAAAAATAATTTGTGTATTGCTATCTAAACAACCGGCAGAATTTCTCGCTATCAATCTAACTTTAAAGTCACCTGTTCTATCAAATGTTTTCAATATTGGTGCCATACCATAATCGTTCTGACCGTCCTCAAAAGTCCATTCTAAATTATCTGCACCAGACCCTGTATAAACAAACTTCCAATCCGTTTCAACCCCTTGAGACAATAAGTATTCCGAAGTGAATGTAGCAGTAGGCTTTACAAATACCGTAGTTGGAAAATCGGGAGCATCCCCAATACAGCCGTTAGAAGAAGTCACTTTTAATTTCACTGTAAAATCACCTGAAGCCATATATGAATGCTTAGGACTGCCTTGCAAAGAAGTTATACCATCTCCAAAATCCCAATTAAAGCTAGCTGTACCTTTATTTAGGATAACAGCCGAACCAAACTGAATCTCCTCCCCTTTGCATGCATTGCGACCAGTAATTTGCACCGATGGCATTTCAGCAACATAAATTTGCGCACTCGCACCTGTGGTGCAACCTTCAGCTGAACTAACCAACAATGATACTGTATGAAAGCCGGTATCAGGTAAAAACTGATTAGGGATATTTAAACCAGAATAGTTCTTTGTTTGTAACCCCGCAATTTTCCAATTATAAGAACAGTTTTTGGCCCCATTTTCATTTGATGTATTCGAGAAAATAAAATTGTTTGAATTTAAACATTGCGTTGTCTTATTGACCGTAAATCCGCTAACTGGAACAGCGAACACTTCAACAGGTATAATTAATGAGTCCTTACAACCTTGGTCAGAGTTTACAACCATTTTAACTTGTTTTTTACCACTTGCAGTATAGGTTTTGCCTGTAGCAGATTTGTTTGAATCAAAAGTACCATCCCCAAAATCCCATCGAACCGTATAATTAGAAGAATAAACTGTCTTATCCATAAAATTGAACATTTGAGAATAAAAACATGCAGTATCTTTATTTAGTGTATAATCTGCTTTGGGGCTGTTTACCACTATGGCATCGGTGGTTGCTGAATCTGCACATCCTTGATTGGTCATAGTAAAATGGCTAACTTTAAATGTCCCTTCGGCAGCATAAACATGATCTAACGAATCTTTAATTGAGGTATTACCATCGCCCAAACTCCAATAATGATCTACGGTTACACCTACTTCTTTCAGGTTGGTGGCCGAACGGAAGTGGTAACTATTTCCAACTAAACATTGCGTTGATTTATCTGGCAAAATTGTTGCGTCTTGTTTTCCATAAATCTTCAAATTTACCTGCACTGAATCTTTACATCCAAAGTTTGTTTGTGCAATTAACCTAGCCCAAAATGTACCAGCTTGAGGGAATTTTTTTCCAATAATAACTTTCGCAAAAGCCGTAGTATTATCACTAAAAGTCCAATCACTTCTTGGTGTAAGTGTACTATTTGAACCCACTACACTTTGACATTCCATTGAATAAAAATGATTATCAAAACACTTTGAAGAATCCGTCAATACCAAAATAGCTTTCGGCTCCGGCGCTACAAAAATCTTTGAAAAAACAGTATCGTTACATCCTTTATCAGATATGGTAATTAATTGAATGTTAAATTTACCTGTATCGCTAAATTTAACTCCCGTAAGTACTCCTTTATTATCTGTTCTTTTACCTTCGATTATCCATGACTCAGTAAAAGTTCCAAAGTCAATGGTAGAATTATCATAAAACTCAAACTCATTTTGCTTGAAACATTGATTGACGGTTTTAGAGCCAATTGCTGATTTGGCCTGAGGATAAACGACATACAAACTATCAATTGTGTCCCTACACCCGTAAATGGTTTCCGTAATTAATTGAATATTAAATGTATCGTGGTTAGCAAAAACATGGTCAGCCAGTCTATTTATACTGGTATCCACTGCACCATCCCCAAATTTCCACATCGATTTTGCTATTCCCAATGGTGAAGTACTAGAATCAATAAAGTTAGCCAATCCATTTTGACAGAAGTAAGGAACTGGAATCTTTAATTTAGCAACAGGATAAGGATAAACAATCAATGTTGTATCCAATGTGTCGCGGCAGCCTTTTTTAGATTCCACAATATATCTCAATGTATTTGTTGACAATGAATCGAATTTTTTCGAAAACCGCTTTTCTTCACTTGTAATCGTGGTATTTGTATATGCATCCTTTAATGACCAAAAAGACTTTTTCCAAACGTCGTTTACATATTTAGAACCGTCTGTTAGTGAAAAATAATTTTCTCTATAACATCTATTTAAAGTGTCATAACTTAAACCCGCTTTAACCAATTCGGCACGAATAATTATGACAGAATCTTTTGCAATACAATTGGTGGAAGTATCTCTAACCCTAATCCACGCTTCACCTTCTTTGGTTACTGTTCGGGTTCTAAGCTTTGTTGAATCATCCCAAACGTATAAAAATTTAGAAGAATATGGCACAGATAAATCCACTTTAAGTGTGTTGGCGCATTGAATTATTGTATCTGGAAGAGTTAAAACAGGACCAGGTAAAACATTTATAATTTTACTTCGAATTATTGTATCGTCAATACCACAACTATTTGGAACAACCACTTTCATTACGGCATAATACGTGCCAATTCTCGAGAAAGAATGAACCACTTTATTGCCCCATACTTCAGGTGAACCATCCCCAAATTTCCATTTAACACCTTTTACATTGCTTGCCTTGTATTGTGCTTCTAAAGTTACCGGCTCACTTGGGCATTTACTTTTTCTTGTGATTTTGAAATCAAATTCAACATCCTCAAACAAAGCACCTGCGGAATATGCATAACTCTCGTAAGGTCCCGTTCCATATGCCACCACGATACATCCACTATCACATTCTATTGTATTTGAACTTGGATTAACCAATGCAACTTGAGCAAAGGAATAATTGCCACAAGATACGTCTATAAATACAGAAGAATTTAACAAGGTCCCATTCACTTTTACCACTTTTTTCGCACCTTTATCAACTAAAATATTGACAAAATGTGTTTTCATGTTACTCGTACTTGCAGTACCTACAATGGTTTTCAACAAACGTTGATTAACATCTGGAGATATAAAAATTGCTGGGTCACCATCATCAGTACCAGGCCATCCATTACAAGCTCCATTCTTCATATACTGAGGAACATAAGCAGGCTTAGTTGTTCTAACACACACGGACGTAGCTGTTGTTACATGTCGGTAAATCCATTCACCTTTTTTAAGAATTCTTTCTGCAAAAGTTCCATCAATATAAACATCCGTCGTATCATAGGCCGCAATTACTTTATAAGCGTAACCACCGGTTTGTTTTGAGAAAGGCATCAATACGTAATCTTTACCCAAAGCTTTAGTTGGAAGCACTTGTGTAAACAAGTGGTCCCTACCATTTGTACCAGAACCACAATTGCCTTTGGTTACGTGTGAAGATCTTGCGCCGGAAAAAACATTTATTTTACCACAGCCATTTACCACTTTTATTCTTGTTCCAGATAAATCACCTCTTTTGGCACCTGTTGTACTCCAAGAAGTTGCTGCTGGATCGGTATTATTTGTTCCATCTGCACTTTTTGATTGCACTTGATAAACCTGACCTTTTTGAAGTGATATTTGAAAAGTTGTACCAGCGGTTTTGCCCCCTTTTGTGTCCGCAGTGGGAGTTATATCCACCTTAACATTGTTATCCATGCAAATTATTACAAACTCACTTTCTCCATAATTAGAAGATCCTATTCTTGCGTTGGGAGGAAAGCTGTTGACGAAGAATTCAGGCGCATTTGGCATACTCTCATACGGCAATATAAATGTTCCATCTGAACGATTCAATTCCAAATTCATGCAGTATACATTTACTGGATCATTGGCAACCAACCTTAATCCTTTTTTACTATTGATATCAGTACTTGCAAATTCTGAACCAACCGGATAATAATCTACGTTATTAACAGGTATTCGATTGACTACACCTTTTTTAATATTATAAGTTGCAGAAGAACCTGTTAATCTTGGATTGTCAACTACAACTTTGGTATCATATTCTGATGTTACGAATATCACCAAGGTATCAGGATACGGATTTGGATTTCCCCCAAAACCAGACCTTGTCTCCATTTCCATGAAACTCATGTAAAATGTTTTTCCAGTTGAACTAATTTGAGAAAACAAGTGTCCGGACAAAAACAAAAAAATGATAAATATTACAGAACGACGCATTGCATTTATTGGGTAAAAACTATTCTTCACAGAAGAATAACGACAACTTGTCGATATTATTTTAGAATTAAACATATAGATATGTTTAATGACATTATTATGAGGCTGGTCGTTGCCTGCGATTCTCTTATTCGAAAATCACACCACTGAAAATGACTTCATTCTGACTATATACCGAAACAAACTGACCAGGAGTTACATTTTTCTTTAGTTCATCAAATATTACTAAAACATTTCCTTCAGAATCAAAATTCATTTTACACAAAAACTTCTCTTGACGATACCTAATTCTGCAATGTAAAACCAATAAATCATTACACGCATCTTCCAATGTTGATGGCCTTATCCAGTGTGCATCACTTTTGAGAACTTTTAACCCCCGATAAAATAGCGCTGGATGATTTTCTCCTTGCCCCACATAAATGATATTGTTCACAACATCAGTTTGTAAAACAAACAATGGCAATGGCATCCCTCCAATATTTAAACCTTTACGTTGTCCCCTCGTATAAAAATGAGCACCGTTGTGTTCTCCAATTTTTTCTCCGTTTTCGGCACTAAATCGAATTCGCTGAATCGCTCCAAACTCATTATTATTCTCAGAAATACAATCGAAAAACGTGAGTAATTCTGAAAAATCGGGTCCAATTTCTACTACAACACCTGGTTTGGGCTTCAATTGTTGCTGCAAAAACTGAGGCAAACTAACCTTACCTATAAAACACAAGCCCTGAGAATCCTTTTTTTGTGCCGTTACCAGTTGTTTTTCAATCGCAATACTTCTAACTTCCGACTTCAACAATCCCCCAATAGGAAATAAGGCTTTAGACAATTGAAATTGATTAAGTTGGCACAAAAAATAACTCTGGTCTTTACTGGGATCTTTACCTTCTAGAAGGACAAATTCGGTGTTGGTTCCATCAAAAATTTCACCTTTTTGAACGTAGTGACCAGTAGCTACAAAATCAGCACCTAGTTTTAGTGCTGCATCCAGAAATATGTCAAATTTAATTTCTCTATTGCATAACACATCGGGGTTTGGGGTTCTACCAATTTCATATTCATGAAACATATAATCCACAATACGTGATTTATACATGTCGCTTAAATCAATCACTTGAAATGGAATACCCAATTGTTCAGCTACCAACATTGCATCTCTACTATCGTCAATCCATGGACATTCATCTTCTAGAGTTACCGAAGCATCATTCCAATTTCTCATAAAAAGGCCAATTACTTCATAACCCTCTTGAATTAACAGATAGGCTGCGACCGAACTGTCTACCCCACCACTCATTCCAACAACCACTCTTTTTTTTGCCATTTTGGTTATATTTTACCCATCCATTTACGCAAAAACCACTCCCCAGAAAACAATATAATTAACACTATCAACAAAGGCCACAACCTGTTCATTTCTTCTTGAGAATTAATTATTAAACTGCGTTTTGAATTTAATGAGTTTCTTTTAATTTCTTTAATTAACATATTCAAATCCTTCAAATTTAAAAACGATCCTCCGGTCTTTAAAGCCATTTTTTCCAATGTTTTAAAATCCGCCTTTTTTGTTCTATCCTCTAAACTAAAAGGTTGAATAATTAGGCCTAAACTAGTACCTACAGATGGGTTACCTTTAAAATGTGCTTTTAATTGATAATTTCCAGAATTTAAGTTATCAATCACACCTTTAAATTTGTTATTCGCTGGAAAAATTGGGACAGAGATTTCTCTATTTTGACTATCAATTAATTTAAACTCTATTTCCTTGTTATTTACCAGTTTACCAGTAGCATCTCTACACAGAACTTCGAAATGTATCCGTTCACCATATAAAAAAGACCTCTTTGGCAGTTGAATTTCGATAGGCTCTTTTCTTTCAGAAAAATTGGACAACCAGTTAATATTGTTTGCAACCCATTCATCAAATAATGTACTTTTTTGGTTCAAAGAATATTCTTGTAAACGCCAACGCCATATTCCGTCACCCATAAACCATATACTTCTTGAGTTTGTACTTTGAGAAAAAACAGACAATGGGAAATTGGTTTTAATTCCATTCCATTTTTGAAATGTTTGTGCAGTGACATTTGCCCCCAATTTATACTTTAACAATGGTGAATTAACAGATTTCCATAAAGGCAATGAATTTCCAAAATCCTCACTATTAAAAAGCTCAAAATTTGGATTTAAATAAGCTTGAACCTCTTGCCATTGAATTCTTGAGTTTGGCATTTGTATTTCCAAATCAGTATAATCCATGGCTGCTTGAATGGATTTCTTATTATTAGAGAAAACCCAAAAAGGCTTATTTTTTTCAATGCACTGTTGGATTAAACCCGTGTTTCGAATACCGTGAAAAATAACGATATCAAATTTATCAAAATTCAAGGTTTCATCCTCATTGTCGGAAGTCACTTCCGTCTGGAGTCCAATTTCTATTGATTTTGTCAAACATTTTACATCAGGATGAGCCCCGCCATAAACAATGTGAACTTTTTTTGTTTTATCTACAATTTCTATTGTCCTGCTTAAGCTGTTATTGACTTTATTTTTCTCCTTATCTTGACCATTTACAACTGCCTTGATTGTGTGCCAACCAATTTTATTGGATTGAAAATTAAAAATATATGCTTTCGATGATGTTTCTTCATTGGGAATCCATGAAAACTTCTGAATTATCTGGTTGTCCAAGAACACCACCATTTCCAATTTCTTATTTTTTTCAAAAATCGATTTGACATTGATTTCTACTTCGGTCGTATTACCTAAAGCTACCTTTTCATTGCATAAAATAGATTCAATTGAAACATCTGGGTATTGCGTAGTATCGCCAATACCAATTGACCATAAAGGACTCTTTGATTTAACAACTTGAAAATTTGGATTTTGACCTTCATTAAAAATACCGTCTGATATTAAAACACCCCCTACAATAGACTCATTCAATTGTTCAGAGACAAAATGATGTGTTATGTTGTCTATCCGCGTAGAATTAACATCTCTAAAAAATGTTGATTTTGAATCATAAATTCGACTGGCGAAATCGACTCTTCTAATCATCAAATCGTCTCCTAGCTCTTTTTCAATAACTACTTTTAGACTTTCAAAAGCTGCATTGGCTTCTTTATCAGCAGATTTACTGATATCTGTGTACACAATAATTTCTGGCTTAAGCAGTTGCTCAATTATAAATCTTACAGTGGGCTTAAACAAAAGAAAAATTAAAATCGCAGTAGAAAAAAACCGACTAATTGCAGCGATTTTCCAAAAAACAGACGTTCTCCATGTATTTCTATATAGAAAATAGGAAACGAATAATGCGAAAAATATTGCAATTGGCCAAGCAAACCAATCGACGTTAACCATTAGTCAGAGATTATTTCAACAATTGAATTTTCTGAGAGTTTTTAATGCCTGCGTCAAGGTAATTTAAAAAATAAACCCCATTTGGCAATCCACTCAAATCAATTCTATTTTCAATAATCGAGATAGATTGTTTTGAGACATTTTTACCCTGTAAATCCAGAACTTCGATATTGGTAACACTATTTGGTGAATTGATTATCAAACTACCACTTGTTGGATTGGGGTAAATTTGTTCGAAACTAGAAACAAAGTTCCCAGTTGAAGCACTCCATCTAACGTAAATCTTAAATGTTAAAGTATCAATATCTGAAGGATTGTATTTATTCCATACTGAATAACTTACTATCCCAGTATCTGCTTTGCCATTTGGATAAACAGTCAACTTAATCGAATTGTATTTATCTGAAACGGCAATAGGCGACATGGTGTCTTCGTCTACAAATCCCCCAAAACAGTTGCGATTATCACAAAATGAAACATCCCAAGTAGAAGGAAAATCTACACTGACCTTCTTATAAGACAAAACAATAGGTTCATTTGTTAAATTCTCAAAATGGATAGCACAATCCATGAATCCAGTTGCATTTGGAAAATATTCCACTTCAGAACCTTCAGTTGTAGTAAAAGTCTGTGCAGATAAAGAAGTTACCAGGAACATAGCAGTGATTATCAATAAATTCTTCATATATATGTAAATTTTAACAAATTTAATCAATTTGATTCATATTTTGCTTGATTGGCGATTAGCCAGTTTGCCCAATCGACCAAATCAGTAACAGCCCCTCCAAACAGAGGATGGGCTATGTGTTCGGTTTTGTTAACATCATACAAATAATGAAACGTGGTAATACCAGAATTAATTCCACCCCAAACGTCCGTATTCAAATTGTCACCTATGTAAACGCAATTCGTCGGGTTAACGCCATTTTCAAACAAGGCCAATTGAAAAAACTCTTCGTTTGGCTTGGCCAATTTAACAGATTCCGAAGTTTGTAAAAATTGAATGTATTTGTCTATTCCACTCTTCTTGATTTTTACGTTTTGTGTATTCTCAAATCCATTTGTTAACACCCCAATTTTGAAAACCTGACTTAATTTTGACAAGCATTCAATGGCACCTGGCATCAAATCGGTCATTTGTGGACAAATCTCCAAATATTCATTCCAAATATTGGTGGGTTGTAAAGCGGGTTCTATCCCCATTAACACAAACGTATCAATAAAACGTCCTGTCCTTAACTTGTCCTTGTCAATTTCCCCCAACTCATACCTTTTCCAATAAGAGGCATTCACATCTTTATAAAGCTGAACAAATTGTTCAACGCGATAGGTTGTATGAAGATGCAAATTATGTTTACGGTAAAGTTCGTGTAACGCCTTTTCCGCATTTTTATCAAAATCCCACAGGGTATTGTCTAAATCAAAAAATACCCAATCAATTTTTTTTTCTAATTGATATTGTGGCTTTATTTCAGACATTCATCAACATGACTGCACAGTTGGCTAAAAATTTCTTGAATTTCGCCTATACCCTGAACGACCACATATTTATCTAATTTTGAATAATATGATTTAATGGGCAAGGTTTTATTTTCGTATTCTTGAAATCTGTTTCTAATGGTTGATTCGTCTTTGTCGTCAGCCCTTCCACTGCTTTCACCGCGCAAAAGTAGGCGTTTCACCAATTCATCTTCATCAACCTCCAACCCTAAAACCACGTGAATTTTGGTATTGTGTTTTTCTAGTAGGATGTCCAAAGCTTCCGCTTGCGGAATTGTTCTTGGAAATCCGTCAAATATAAAACCTTCACTATCGTGATTGGCCGTCATAAAATTTTCTACCATTCCAATAACAACAGAATCAGGAACTAAATCACCAGCAGAAATAAATTTATCGGCTTCAAGGCCAAGAGTTGTTCCAGATTTCCTTTCTGCACGCAATAAATCGCCTGTAGAAATATGTTTTAACCCATATTTATTTAATAATCCCTCACTTTGTGTGCCTTTACCAGCACCAGGAGGTCCAAAAAGAATAATATTTAGCATGTGATATGTCTTGATGCAAATTAACAGTTGCCGACTTGAATACACAAATAGAATATACAACTAAAAAGAGTTTACTTTTGTAGGGCAATTAAAAGCAATTTCGATGACTGAAGAAACAGACAACTATTTAGACATTGTCAATAAAATTCGAAAAATTCACACGAATGATCCCAATGTATTTATTCCATTGCATGCACCTATATTTTGTGGGAATGAAAAAAAATATTTAAACGAATGCATTGACAGCACCTTTGTTTCTAGCGTTGGTCCGTTTGTAGATCGCATAGAAAAGGAAATGGCTGAGTTCACTGGGTCCAAATATGCCATTGCTTGCGTTAATGGGACTGCTGCATTGCACATCGCATTGCTGCTAGCCGGAGTTCAAGAAAACGAATTGGTAATTACCCAAAGTTTATCTTTTGTTGCCACCACTAACGCCATAAAATATTGCAACGCCAATCCTGTATTTTTAGATGTAGACCTAACAACTATGTCACTTTCTCCCAAATGTTTGGAAGATTTTTTAACAAATGAAACCATACAAATTGATGGGAAATGCATTCATAAATCCACCAATAAAAGAATTGGAGCTGTTGTTCCAATGCATACATTTGGGATTTGCGCAGATTTGTCTGCACTTTCAACGATTTGCAAAAATCACAACATCCCTCTAGTAGAAGACGCTGCTGAAAGTTTAGGCAGTTTTTATGGTGACAAACATTCAGGAACCATTGGTCTTTTGGGCACACTTAGTTTCAATGGCAATAAAACCATCACTTCTGGGGGCGGAGGTTTTATTCTAACTCAAGATGCTGAATTGGCAAAAAGAGCAAAATATTTGACTACCCAAGCGAAAGAACCTCATGCTTGGAAATTTTATCATACAGAAATTGGCTACAACTATCGAATGCCCAACATTAACGCTGCGCTCTTAACTGCCCAACTCGAACAATTACCCAAATTCTTAAAAAGCAAAAGAGCCATCGCAAATGAGTATAAAATCCTTTTTGATTCCTATAGCGATGTCACTTTTGTATTAGAACCCGAAAATCAAACTTCAAATTATTGGTTGTGTTCAATTCTCATGAATTCTCAAGAAAATAGAGATGCATTTTTGGAAATTTCCAATAAACACAATACCATGTGCCGCCCAGCTTGGGAACTACTCCATACTTTACCTCCTTTTTCCAATGAAATTCTGGGTTCAACACTAGAGAATTCATACTATATTCAATCTAGATTGGTGAATCTGCCAAGTAGTCCAAATCCTCGGTATTGGTAATTGATTGTTTTTTAAAAACTAATTTATTCGTTTCCTTATATTTGTAACCAATGAAGCAGCCTGACA
>CAMAQS010000060.1 GCA_945860565.1 Chitinophaga pinensis
AACTTATAGAATCATTGGAATTGTCCAATTCAATTTCATTTAGTTTATTGTTACGCCAAACCGATCTCCCGCCTAACATATACATAACCTTGTTGTTGTTTGGATCCAAAATAAATGGATTAATGAACCCATAATCATAGGCACCAATGGGGTCAATTCTGCGGTATTTAGTGCGCTTCATATTTAAATCCACTTCGGCTTTAATTGTTTTTCCCAATTGTTTTGAAAAATAAAAGTTCTTTCCTCCGGGTTCAACTGCACAATAGGAACCATCTCCAAAATAAGCTTCTTGCCAAATACCATCTGACTCCAATTTGTTTGTTATAATCTGATTATTGTCTTGTGCACCGGCAACAATAACAGGACTTAAATGTGTTGTAGGATCGATTGCAACGGTATAAAATTGAGTGGTTAAATACCCATTGTTCAGAGATTCCCAGACTACAGAGTCTGCCAAGTTATCTTTACTATAGAATAGCCCCCCGTCATTGCTGCTAATAAATTCATTTGGATTAGATTTAAAAAATTCTAAACCATGTTGATCTGGGTGTTGATTTGGCCAAACTCCAACATGAGGAAATGTCCCTCCTTTTTTATAACCGCCAATCATGGTTGTGTTTAAAGAATCTGTAAAAGCTGAGGTAGAACGATAAATATTTGTGCCCCCAATGTAAACGATGTCTGAATTACTTGGATGTACTCGTACCAACATATCGTAAGAGCCTTGAGTTAGCCATCGGTCAAACATTTTCCCGGAAGGCAGGTTTTGTGATAAATCACTATAAATAAAGGTATCTAAACCTTGGCTATTTTTTGCGATTTTCAGTTTAAACAGCGCATTGTATTCCAATTCCCCCCTTGAATTGGCAGTTATTTTACCCCAACCTGTTGTATTCATAAGAAAGTACACCGTGTTTTCATCAGAAGGATCAATGGTAATAACTGTTCGTTTAAATGCTTTATTGCTTATTTGTGGAGGTGTAATATTAACAAAATTCAAACCATCCGCTGATCTCCAAAATCCTATTTTGTTTTTTGCGCCATCCGAACTCATTGCAGTATAAACTTTTCCGGAATTTGATACTACTACATCTGTAAAATACGATCCTGAATTTATCACATTTACCCATGTATTTCCAGCATTGTTAGTCCTAAAAACACTACCGTAAGTTGCAGCATACAATACTGTAGAATCTGATTCTGCAGTTAGGTCCAAGCCCAAATTCCAAACCAACTGCCAGTTAGAAGTAAATGCACTCGGCGTAGCCATTGAAGTGGAGTTAATCTGTTTCCAACTTTTTCCAGAATCGCTAGAAACCAACAATCCATCCCCAAAATAATAAGCACCGGGTGCTCCAGCTGATTGACCATACGCTTCGCCCGTTCCTGCATACCAAAATTGTCCCTTTCCAACACGATTATCTTGTACTACACAAGTTATACTCCTAAATTCATGGGGCAATTGTGATGGTTTCCAGGTTTTACCTTTGTCTGCACTTAACCACATCCCCCCAGAAACAGAACCAGCAATTATGCGATTTTCATTAAATTTATCAATGCCTAAAGCGCGCGTTCTTCCGCCAATAAAATAAGGACCACGACGAAACCAATTTGTGCCATTTATGGCAATTTCGTTGTTAGAAATCTTGGGCTCCATGGTATTTACAAAAGCAATTTCTTTAAATCTTATGTTTTGAGGGATAGCATTCGTATTCGGATCCCGTAACCGCTGAAACTCCCAATTCATTCTTGGAGTTGACCCATGTTCCAATACTTGTGTCAAGCCATTTTGTGGAATATGTGCCAATGCCAAAAATAAAAAATGAGCCAAAAATGAACTTTTCATCGATTTTGTAAAGTTTAATGTTTTCAATTTCACTTAAATTTGTCTTTAATTCGGTAAATTTAACTAAAAAGCACTTTTGATTCCAACTTTTAATTGCTAAGGCCATTGAGATATTTAATAAGACTGTTAATCGTTTTGTTTATTTTACTTTCTGGTGAAACATTGAGTGCCCAGAGAAAAATTCTAGAAATTCAAGTTTTTGAAGAAGAAACTGCCGAACCATTGGCCTTTACAAATGTTTACTGGGGAAATTCTAGCAACGGCTTTCTTACGCGTTTTGACGGAAAGGGAAGCTATTTTGGCAACTACTTTCCTGATGATACCATTGAACTTGTTTATGGAGGATACCTAAAAAAAAGAATTGCCTTAGATACCAATAAAAACAAAATAAGCTTAATTGTACACATGGAACGTGAACTGATTCGGACTCAAGAACTGACCATTCGTTTGGGCATTAATCCAGCATTAAAGTGGATTCAGTTAGCACAACAAAATTCCAACAAAAACAACCCCGATAAGGCACCGAATTATCGCTGTGATATGTTTACAAAAACTACATTCTCTCTCAATAAATTAGGCAGAAACGTAGAAAAAATGAAGGTGGGCAAAGAACTTGGACAACTTTTCGACACATTGGTTTCAATAACAGGTGATTCTAACAAAGCCATTCTTCCTGTATTTTTATCACACACATACAGTGAATATTCGCATCAACAAAAACCATTGTCTGAACATGAAAACATTGTTGCATCAAGGGTAAAAGGTGTTGGTGTAGACAATGGTGGTTTTATTAGTCAACTTACTGGTTCTGTTTTTATTAAATACAATATATATAAACCAACGTTGCAAGTTTTAGGTAAAGGTGTTAACTCACCCATTGCAAGTAACTCGGAAAACATTTACAATTACAAATTGGTGAATGTAGACAAATCGGGCCCATTGCGGGTTATCCAAATTTATTGTTCCCCAAAAAACGAACAAGACATATTGTTTTATGGTATGATTTGGATACAGGAGAAAACCGGCGCCGTACTTAGGTTGAATTTGGAAATTCATGGAGATGCCAATATAAATTTTTTGGACAGATTAAGAATCACTCAAGAAACTGAGTTGTTCAATGATTCATTTTATCTGCTTAAAAACTCAAGGGTAATGCTTGATATCGCTGAGTTAAACAAAACAGCAGGTGGTGTAATTGCAACCAACAACATTCATGTCTCAAATTATACCTTAATGCCTGAATTTGAGAAAAATCATTTTAGACAAAGAATTAGTATCGACCAACGGGCAACCGAAAAATCTGATTCATTTTGGAACACATTACCTGAATCTTCATTAAGTGAAACTGAAAAAAAGATTATCGAAAAAATTGATACTGTAAAAAACATTCCCAGTATAAATAGAGGTGTTCGGATTGTCAACTTTTTGGTGGATGGTTATATCAGTAAGAATGGATATTTGGAATTTGGACCATATTATTTGCTTGGGAGCATAAACCGTTTAGAAGGAATCCGCAACCGAATTGGATTTAGAACCACCAATGCATTTTCAGAAAAAATCCAATTTGAAACCTATTTGGCCTATGGTTATAGAGACAAACGATTTAAATATGGCGGAAAGTTTATTTGGAATATCGATTTAGATAACGGCACAGTCATGAAGCTATTTCGTAGTCTTGATGTAGAACTTCTTGGATTTTCAGACAACGATGCCGTTTCAAGCGGGGATGCCCTAATTACCGCTCTAAACATGTTTGCCAGTAGAAGTGTTACCTACTGCAACACCTCACAACTTTTATTTCAATCTGATGTAGCCCGAGGATTAAATTTGAGTTTAAGACTTAGTCAACGCAATTATAATTTACCTCAAACACAAACCTTTGAATTGGGGTGGTACGATTCTTTTCCATTTAGTAAAAATGTAGCACACCGTTTAAACAATACCACTGTTACAGTAAAAATGGAATACGAACCCAAAGTATTTTATTTAATTAGAAACAATCGAAGAAAAAGGATAAGTCCACCAGGCCCTAAATATACCCTATCATTTTTACAAGCATTCCCAAATATATTTGGCAGCATGTTAAAATATTCACGCATTGGGGCTCAGTACGATAACCGCATTATTTGGGGTACTGCAGGAAAAACGGTGATAAAAGTTTCAGCAGCCCAGGTAATTGGAAATGTCCCCTACCCTGTTTTAAATATTCCACTTGGAAATCAAGCCCCTGTATATAACAAGCGGGCATTTAATCAAATGCGGTTATTCGAATTTGTTTCCGACAAAAGCATAGAAGCAGGAATTGAACATCATTTTAATGGATTATTATTCAACCGAATTCCACAGTTCAAAAAGCTAAAATGGAGAGAATTGATTCACATAAAAGGTATTTATGGTACCTTAAAACAGGAAAATGCCAATTTAATTCCACGAGAAATTTTAATTCAAAAAGGGGTTAATCCCATTCGGGCCTTTGACAAAATTCCCTACTTAGAAGCTGGTGTCGGGATAGAAAATATATTCAAATATATTCGCATTGATGGAGTTTGGAGACTCACATACAGAAACAATGCCTCAGCCCAAAACTTTGGACTAAAAATTTCATTTTACATTGGATTTTAACCACTTGTAGCTGTCTGCCGCAAACAAGAACCAACCAACAATCATAAGAACACCGCCAATAGGTGTTATTGCGCCTAGTTTTTTGAGGGATGGATGAATCATTTCGTTTAGTGCCAATACCCATAGTGATACTGAGAATATATATGTTCCAATAAAAGCCAAATTTATTCCGCGGAAAGTGCAACACTTTTCTTGCAAATTAATTGCGAAAATTCCAACAGCTATGAAAGCAATACCGTTATACAAAAAATACGAACTTGCAGTTTTCCAAACGTCCAAATAATGAGCTGAAATAGATTTTTCTAAGGAATGGGCAGCAACCGCACCTAAAAGAACACCCAACGCCATCATTGATGCCCCAATTGGCAAAAATCTAACCTTTTTCATCATAAAATTCTCAATTTAAAACCAGCATTTACCCAACGTGGCATAAGTGGAACTGCTGCAATTTCGCGGTATTGGGTATTTCCCAAATTTGTTGCATTCACATATAACTGAACCGCACTTTTTAACTGGTAACTAAATCGTGCATCAATTAAATGATAGGTGCTAGGATTAATAGAATTCCTTTCAATATAACGCCAATATACCGTTAAATACGCTTTTTTGGTAACTGGATAATTCATTCCCAAAATTGATTGTGCAGCCAAATAATTTAAAGCATTCTTAGAAATTTTATTTGCATCAACTTCGTTTTTACCTCCTAAAGTGCAGAAATTCCATGTTACGGTAATTTTAGTTTTAAAGACATTTGCATATTTAAGACTGCCTTCAATTCCTTCCATCACCGTTTGATTGTAATTAACAGGCATCCATTTTGCAGGCAATGAATCCTTTACCCAATCAATCATACGAAACACATTTCTTCTGAAATAACTCAATTGGTTAATATTGGATCCATTGATATGTCTAATTCCCAATTCAAACGATTCCGATATTTCAGAGTTTAAATTTGGATTGCTGGCATTTCGAGAATCTACATAATACAAATCTGTAAATGTGGGCAACCGTTGACCGGTAACAAAATTTCCAAATATCCTCCATTTTTCTAACACCTTATATGAGAATTCAATTCCCGGATAATTGGTTGAAACCAAATTTGGGCTATACAAACCATAAATTCCAGCAGAAACAAAAAGTGCATCGGTTATATTTCGGGTGTATTCAATATAACTTCCATAAAATTCGCGATTCCGTGATCCCAAATTGGTACTATTAATTATTTCAGTTCTTAGTTCCAACCCGGCGCCTAAACTACCCCCTAAAAGTGGTATTTTACCATTCAATTCCAACATATTCACAGAACTTACATGGTAATTTTGATAAATGGTAGGTTTGTTTTTAATGAAAATGTAATGATCGTAATTCCATCGCTTGCTTGTTATTACATTAAAAGTCGCTTTATTTTTAAATTCATGTTTCAGATTTGCGCTTATAAAATGTGTATGCACCGTTTCGTAAGCCGTTGAATCTGAAAGTGCCGCATAAAACCAACTGGCGCCAAATTCGTTGTTGTTTGCACCAGCTATTAAATTTAATGTTGTACGTTTAGTCAATTGACTACTTAAGCCCATTGATGTTCTAAACGTTGTAAAGTCGGTATATTTTCTATATCCATTACTTTGGATCCATTCACTAGAAATCCAAACTGCCGTTTTGAATTTTTGGGAATAATAATTTCCAGTTCCACGAAATCCAAATCCTTGGTAATTTGTACTATTACCGTCCGCCGCATTTCCATAAAAACCTTCTATGTTTAGGGCCTTCTTTTTATAGGCTTGTGTGATAATATTAATTACGCCTGACAACGCATTTAATCCATAACGACGGGCATGAGAACCACGAATAACTTCAATCCTATCAATGGCCTCCAAAGGAATAGGCAAATTTAATTGATGGTGACCAGTTTGAGGATCAGACATGCGAACCCCATCCACCAAAACCAAAACCTGATCAAAACTACCACCACGAATACTTACATCAGATTGCACTCCCATTGGGCCCCGTTGACCTATATCGACTCCTTGTATTAAAGACAACACTTCATTCAAGGATTGAACGGGCATCTGACTAATTTGCGCTTTACTAATAATTGTTACATTCAATCCTGTATTTTCAAGAGACAATGGATTTCTATTTGAAAATATTCCAACTGCATCTAACCTCAGAGTGTCGATTACAGCATTGGAAATGGGAGTCTTTTGTTTGGCTATTTCTTTATTCTGGTTGACAAAAGAATTTAAATTTCGAGTAAACCCTGTACTTATTTCAAACAAACACAAAGTCAATAATCCTATCCTCTTCAAAAAACGCATTTTCTTCATTTTTACTTTCCAGATAACTGACTGTTAATCAGCATATACATATACATTTTATTTCCAGAAACGACCGTTCCAACATTGCTATCAGACCATTTTTTTATGCGTTGAAGTTGTTTCATTGCTTCGGATTTAGCATAGGCATCGTATCCATTGCCTGGGTTTTTTACATCCACTACCTTTAACAATCTTTGAACAAATTCAGTTTGTAACATAATTCCATGAGAAGAATAAGGACTTGTTTGAGAAAACTGCATGATATTATTGGTTAAATCCCCCAAATAAGAATCTAAACTGTATGTATTTCCATAATATTTACTGTCGACAATTCGAGTCCACATAGTTGGATTCATTAATTGGTCTAACACAGATTGTTGAATCTGCAGATTTCTTTGGTGGATTTTTGGATTTTCGGTTCCACTCATAAAACCAAATCCTCGTCTTTGGGATTGTAAGAAATACGCATAGTTTTCAGGAATTTTTAACGCTTCATCAGAAAATACAAATTTATTTAGCAATTCCAAAGCCCTTAATTGTTCTTCTTTTGAAACAGAAGAATAAGGATTGCCAGCATTTTGATTGGGTTCAAATCTTTCAACATAAACGCCTCCAATATATCGTGAAATAATTCCAGCATGGGTGCCCAATGAAGTGGTCAATAGATTGAAAACATCTTTAAATTTTTCAAAACTCTTCTCGTCTTTTTTACATTGTTCAAGGATTTCTGGTAACAACAGTTGAATTTGTTCCATTTTAATTGCACTGTAAGTTAAGGCATCACTACTCAAATCATTCACCATCACTCTTGGGTCAATTCCTTTACCTGGTGCACGCATATCGTCAGCATCATTTCCAAAAGTGAGTTCTTTTTGTGTGCTTTTTCTTGCAATATTCGCCAATCTTTGGGATTCTTGAATTGGATCATTCAAACCTACACTGTATCCATAATCAATCACCCATTTATCGTAAGGTCCTGGTTCTATTTGACAATATTGCACTTTTTGACCCTTCTTATTGGGAAGATTAACTGCCGGATAATCCATAACGGAGCCAATTAAGCCCGTTTTATAGGTTAATTCAGGTTGAGTCAATTCTTCTGGGCTGTGTAATTGAGACGCTTTCATATTGTGCATCATACCCAAAGTGTGTCCCATTTCATGTAAAATAAGATAATGAATGGATTCTTTCAATAAACGACTCAATTCATTGGTATCAGAACCAATAATTTGCAAAATGCCTTTTGCGGCTTGTTGTTGATGGTATAAATGCAGACCTAAAGAACAATGTTCACCTGATTCTGGATGATTTATTTCTTCAAGTTTAATTCTATTTGTTAAAAAAACATATTCCAACATGATGTCGGCACCCAAAATTTCACCTGTACGTGGGTTTACGAAACTTGGCCCATAACCACCAAAAGGAGGATTTGGGGAAGAAGTCCATCTCAATACATTGTATCGAATGTCTCCGGCATCCCATGAAGCAGTGTCGGGTTGTTCATAAATTCGAATGGCATTTTTGAAACCAAGGGGCTCAAACGCTTTATTCCACTGTAAGGCTGCATGCATAATTATGGGCCTCAAAGCTTTAGGAGTGGTATTTTCTATCCACCATTCAATGGGTTTTACAGGCTCACTTAATGTTTCGTTGGGATTCTTCTTCTCTAAATTCCACCGATGGATTAAATCTCTATAATTATTGAAGCCAGTGGTAGTCATATCGTTGACAGATTCTGCAAAATATCCAATACGATAATCATCGAATCTTGGTTTAAAATTATTTTGAGGTACCTCCATAAAACTGTGCTGTAATACAATATTTACGGAGCGATTATCCGTAACCGCAGCAGAAGTGGAACCAGCAGGAGCTGGATTATCAAAAACATAACGCACCACAATATCTAAATTTTTAGGATAGTTTTTGAGGGATTGGTACTGGGTTTTTCCTTTGGTAAGTTTACCAAGTTGAAAAGTTCCAGGTGCAGGTCTGGAAGCATTTAAAACATGCAATTGCTCGGTTAAAAACAATTCATCTGCCCCAATTAAAACGGTGCCATCTTTGTCTTTTGCCACTATTTTTTCTCTAGCCAAAACAGCAGTTGAAATATTGGCATTTGCACTTTTTGAAATTTCGGAAGTAGAATCAAAATAATAACTGGTATTCTGTTGAACGAATTCCAAATATTCATAGTGCTTTTGAATTTTAAAAATTCGACTTCCTCTATAAGATCCTCTATGATGTCCAGCCTCTAAAACACCATTTTCAGTATAGGTAAAATGAATAAATTCTTTGTTTAACTGGCTTGTTGATACTTGAAAAAACAGTTCTCCAGTATTGGTATCTCTATACAATTTAAAGAGCCCGTCAATGGGTTTACAGGTTTTTGTTTTATCAGCTATTGAAGGAGTTGCTTCCTTTGGTTTTGCTTTAATTTCAGGCTTTTCAGGTTCTTTCTTCTTTTTAAAAAACTGTGCAGACGAACTGTTAAGCAATATAAAAAACAACAATACACAAAAATATTTACGCATAAGTCGGCAAATTACGGATTATGAATTGTTAAATAAAATAGTCCGTTCAGATTATGGCATAATCATTATTTTGGAGTGGTATTTACGATTGCCCTTATCTGACTCGATTTCTAGAGTATAAATACCTGCAGGTAAATGACTAACGGAAATTTCTTTGGTTAAAACCACATTGGAATTGAAGACTTTTTGACCTTGAAAGTTATACAAATTTACCTTACCATTCATTGGCTCTTTTAATGAAATGGTAAAATTGCCATTGGATGGATTGGGGTAAACATCAAATTGTGATGAGGTTAAAAGGCCATCTAATGATGTTGTTTGTTTTTGCACAGTAACAGTTCGTGTGACTGTATTTCCAACACATCCAAAACTGTCGGTTTCGGTAACTTTAACGGTAGCCGTTGTTGGAGCGGTATTCCATTTTACAAAAACTGAGGTTGTGCCAACTCCACCCGTTTTTTGTCCATTCGTGATTGCCCAATTGTAGGTTGATTTTTCTCTTATTGGACTAACACTAAATGTATCGTTTGCAGCTTTTGTGGTGATTTTCCCTAAAACTGCAATGGCAGATGGACGTGGTAATACCAAAATATCAGAATTGGTTGAATCCATACAAGCTGTACCCAATGAAACCAATAACTTTATGTTGTATTTGCCTGCAGCAGTGTATACTTTGTTCGCGTCTTTTGTATTTACAGCAGCACCAGAACCAAAACTCCATTTGTATTTAAACGAATTATTATCTGGGATTGTCGTATTTTTAAATTGAAAATTATTACTATTCAAACACTGACTATCTTGATTTACCGTGAATTGAGCAGTTGGATTTTCTACCACTTCAATGGTGTCTACAAAATTTTCAGTACACAAATCAGTATTGGTTTGAATTAATTTCACTAAAAACTTCCCTGCCGTTGGCATGGATAATTGTGGACTCATACCAAATAAAACAGTGTCCAATTCTGCTATTTCCCAAGAAACTGATTTTAAAGGGACATCAAATGTATCAGATGTATTTTTGAATGAAAATGTTGATTGAGCACAAATAACATTTGGGGTAAAGCTAGGTTTCATACAACGGGTATAAACATAGAATAACTCATTGCCATGTGTTGGATGCTCTGCTGTAAAGAATAAAGTATCGTTAAAAACAGATAAGTACTTTGGATTTGAAGATGTATACCCCGGAAAAACTTCATCAATCATAAAGGTTGTGCTGTCTGTTCCGTTTGTTTTCCATAATTCAATGCCATTTTCGCCATCATCTGCAGAAAAATACAGCCAATCTCTAACAGCGGTTAAATAGGTTGGAGATGAACCTGATTTGCCCTTTTTAATGTCCTTAACCAAATGTGTTCCTGCCTCTGTTCCATCTGTCACCCAAATCTCACTTCCAACGGTAGTATCTGTTGCGACAAAATAAACCAACGTATCTACCAGCGTTAAAGCGGAAATACTGCTACCAGTAGTACCTGAATTGATGTCTTTAATCAATTTTGTTCCATCTGTAGTTCCATCAGATATCCAAATTTCATTTCCGTATGAAGAATTGGTCGCGGAAAACACAACACCATTTTTAACAGCCAACATTGAATGCACGGTTAAACCAGATTTTATATTATTGGAACTGCCAAGAGTTCCATTTGTAGTATATAAATTTGAACCATTTGCAGTAAAAAACAGCAAACTATCTTTCCAATTCACAAAATTTGAAGGTGAGCTCGACCCTGAACCAGAATTGATGTCGTCGAAAATTTCAGTCTTACCAGTTGAACCAGAAGAAACCCAAATTTCATTGCCGGATCCACCAGATTCGTACTCTTCGGCGGTAAAATACAATTTCCCTTTAAAAGCAGTTAAATTGGATACTTTATCACCTAAATTGCTTTTATTTAAGTTCATTAACCTCGTTCCATAGGTTTTACCTGGAGTAAATTCATATAAACTAGGATACAAGCTAGATTGGTTCCATGTGTAATATACCTTTCCATTTAACCAAGTAGGGTTCGCAGCTTGTCCATAATAAGAGCTGGAAGTAGCAATTTCGTAGATATCAGTCCCGTTTGTATAGAAATAATCACCATAACAATCCAATGAAGTAACATTAAAGAATGCATAACCTCCTCTTGATACTAAATTTTTTGGCGCCGCACTGTTATTATTGGTAATTCCCACATCTTTGATCATTTTTGTATTTGCACTATCACCTGTTGAAGTCCAAGGTTCATCATACTCTTTGCTTGTATAGGCATTAAAAACCACTCCATTACTTGCTGCTACAACGCCTTTTATTTGAGACCCCCCGTTTGAAGGTTCAATTTCTTTTAGTAGTTGAGTTCCATTTGCAGTTCCATCACTCACCCACATTTCTGTTCCTACTTTTCCATTGTTGGCAGTAAAAAAGAGCTTATTGTTAAACACGGTTAAATCCGAAGGATTACTTGCTGAAGTACCAGCGAGAATATCTTTTACACGCACTGTGGTTGCAGATGTTCCTTGACTTTTATACAATTCAATGTCTAAATAATCGGGGTAAGAATGTGCAGTAAAATAAACCATATTACCCATTGCTGTAATATTCTTAACCAATCCATCGGTTTGAGTTTGGTACAAATCGCGTGTCATCTTTGTACCCGAACTTGTGCCATTGCTTACATATAACTCTCTACCATTGTCCACCAAAGCAGTGAAAAATAAAGTCGTGTCTGCCGCAACCAGATCTTGAGGATAAATCGAACCTGAAATCTTCAAGTCAGCTACCAAAAACAATTTAGTGCCATTGGTTCTATATAATTCTATCCCTGAAGATGTAGTTCCTGCAGAAAAATACAACCATTTGTTGCAAACGGTTAGATATTCTACTGAATTGTAAGCTGCAGTATGTTGAACAACCTTTGTATTGGTATCAATTCCATCGGTTCTCCAGAGTTGTCTTATACCAGAAGAATTCTGGCCATTAAAATAAAATGTATCATTAAAAACAACCATCGAATTTATAAACGAGCCTTTCGTCCCAGGGACTATATCATAAAATAATTGAGTCAGATTGTCGGTACCGTCTGTACGCCATAATTCTTGGCCGTAATCCGTTGTATTAGCCAGAAAATAAACATAATTTTTATATTCATAAAACATACTTGGCGAAGACCCTGTTTTGCCAGAAACTATGTCCTTTATCATATAAGTACCGGTATCTGTACCGTCAGAAATCCAAGGCTCAGTGCCATTGTCCGCATCAGTAGCTACAAAAAAAAGTTTATTCAAACCCGCTGTCAATTTACTCACTCCCGATGTAGCACCGCCCACGTAAATATCTTTTACCAACACTGGAATTGCATTTAAACTATCCATCTTCCAAAGCTCCACCCCATTTATCCCATTGGTTGCTGTAAAAAATAATTTATCATTGGCTACTACAAATTCTTTTGGAGAAGACGAGCCCGTTCCTTTTAAAATATCCGAATATAACTTTGTTCCAACAGCCGTTCCATCAGAAACCCACAATTCTGTACCTTCTTTAATTGTTGTGCCAGAAAAGAATAATTTACCCCGAAACTCACAATACCCTGCAGGGTTTCCACCATTCGCTTGCACATTGATGTCTCTAGTTAATGTTGGTTTTTGAGCATTAAGAACACTCAATAAAGTAAATCCAACAATAAAACAGGCAATTTTCACTATAACACGATTCATAGTTCAAAAATAGACATATTAATATCGCGATATTGTCATATTTATTCCAATTAAAAATGATTATAAACTAATTAGACATGCGGGTTTGCGCAAATTATGAAAAAAATAACAATAACTTTACGCGTTTTACAGAACGAAATAGCAACCCCAAAGATATTTTTTATTAAATTCGCATACTTATAAAAAAACTTTGGCATCATCATTGAAATTAATACAAAATAAACCAAAACACAACCTTCGTAAATGAAACGTTTTCTCACCCTATTTTTCTTAAGTCTTGTTGCTAATTTTAGTTTTGGGCAACCTGAAGTTGGTTTGGGCATTGGTCTTTCGTGTTACAATGGTGAAATCGGTTACAATTCAAACAATCTTGTTTTGCCTATTTCTTACACCAGTAAAGAAAAAATCCATATTTTTTACAATTACGCATTTAAAAAATATGCTAAAATTAGATTGGAAGCTGGTTACAGCCGATTTTGGGGTACAGACGAATATTCAAATGATCCGGGCTTAGTAAAATTCAAAAGAGAAGTAAAAGGTTTTGCCTTTGATGCAAATGTAAAATTGGAACTTATTCCAAAATTTAATGGGAATGAAAAATCTCCATTACATTTATTGATTGGAGTTGGTCAATTCACCACGAACCCAGTAAATACAAAAGAAGGAATTGAAACAATTAATCGATACACCACCAATACGCTTGGTCTTTTCCAAAACTTTTCTACCTCAGCAGGCATGGGCTTAAGTTATACTTTTGCCAAAAGTAAATTAGTTGAGACACTTAGCTTGGAATACATGTTTAATTATACCATAGACGATAAATTTGATGGCGTTAAACTTGGTGTAATGGGCGATGTTTTTAACACTATTACTTTAGTCTATTGTGTTCCATTGAAATACTTACCCATGCGACTTCGCAATATCAATAGGAATCTAGATATGCGCAACTTTTCTGAATGTCCCTCATTCTAAAAAAAACTACACTCCAAATTGCCTTAAATGATGGTCAATGTGTTTGTAAATCACATTGTTCCACTGTTGCATACTTAATTTGCCAATTAATGGATGAATCTTACTTTCCATTTTCTCAGATGGATAAACATGCACTTCTTGAATATAACCCATTAATCGTTTGCGCGTTTCCTCAAATTTAGGATCCCCTTTAATGATGAAATTTGGAGCCGTTGGAAGACCCTGTTTATAGGGTTTTTCGTTAATCATTGCTGGCTTGTAAAACACCGAAGCCACCAGTCT
>CAMAQS010000061.1 GCA_945860565.1 Chitinophaga pinensis
CGAATTATGGGATTAAAATCTGGTGCAGATGACTATTTAAGTAAACCATTTGAATTAGAGGAATTACTTTTAAGAGTTCAAAAATTAATCCGCAGAACCCAACAACATCTTCCCCGTTTAACATTGCAAGAATATAGCTTTGGCGGAAATTTTATTGATTTTAATTCATATAAAGCACAAGGAAAACAAGGGGAATTTAAATTAACTAAAAAAGAAGCCCAATTGTTAAAATTACTCATTGAAAAGAAAAATCAAGTGGTAACCAGAGAAGAAATTCTAAAAACGGTTTGGGGTTATACCGTTTTCCCAAGTACCAGAACCATTGATAATTTTATTTTGGCATTTAGAAAATACTTTGAAGAGGATGCAAAGAATCCAACATTTTTCTTAAGTCTAAGAGGAGTTGGATACAAATACACTGAAGGAGAGGATTAACTTTCTATTTTACAATGCTTTGCTTATGCCCACAGCTGATATATATGCTGTTGACCAAGCAGCTTGAAAATTAAAGCCTCCAGTCACTCCATCAATATCTAACACTTCACCACAGAAATAAATTCGTGGATATTTTTTAGACGAAAAATCTAAATGATTCACTTCTTTCAAGTCCAATCCACCTGCAGTCACAAATTCTTCCTTAAAAGTGGTTTTTCCTGAAACATTCAAGGGCATTTTTATGATTAGTTCTATCAATTTATTTTTTTCATAATTCGATAATTCCGAGCAAATTTTATCCTCACTAATTTTAGCCATTTCCAATATCAGAGTCCACAATCTTGAGGGTAATCCCAGAAAATTTTCATTTACAATTTTCTTTTGATTGTTGCCATTTATGGAATCGTATAATTTTTGTTTAAAACTCTCTTCAGCATCAGACTGTGTCCATGATACCAAAATATCAAAATTGTAGTTCCTTTCACTTAGTTTTCTGGCGAGCCAAGCACTCGATTTTAAGATTGCGGGTCCACTTAAACCCCAATGGGTAATTAATATAGGCCCTTCAAAAACAGATTTGTCCCCTACCACTTTAATTTTGCCGTTTGGAATTGAAACCCCCGACAATTCTAATAAGGGATGATTGGGAATATTAAACGTAAACAAAGAAGGTACACTGGGAATCCAATTTAAATCCAACGATTTTAAATAAGAAATTTTATTCTGAACATTCACTCCCCCAGAACCACAAAGCAAATAAGTGGTTTTTAGAATTTCCAAATTGTTGAGTTCGAGTGATATTTCATTGGATTGATAATTTATATTCAAAATTTCAGTTTGACTCAATATTTGAATGTCCAATTTGTTCGCAAGGTCTAAAAGACAATTTACGATGGTTTCGGAGGTATTAGAAACGGGAAACATTCTATTGTCTGATTCCGTTTTAAGCTCTATACCTTCAGATTTAAACCAAGCAATGGTTTCTAGAACCGCAAATTGGGAAAAGATGGATTTTAGAAATTTTTGTCCTCTAGGGTAATATTTTGTCAATTCAAAGGGATTTAAACAATGGTGCGTTACGTTACACCGTCCTCCTCCACTAATTCTGACTTTAGATAATAATTTATTGGTTTTTTCTATGATTAATACTTGGGCATTGGGTTTCCGTTTTTTGATATTAATGGCAGCAAAAAAACCTGCGGCACCACCACCAACCACTACCACATCGTACTTCATCGCTTTATTAAGATGTAATTTTTATATTCTCCAATACGGATGTTAAACACTTTTTCAAACCAATATAAAAACCGATTTTTCAATCCGAAATTCTTTTTTGTGGGATCAATATCAAAACTCCAATTCATACGTTGAATTCTATTGACCATAATTTTTGGATGTTCATCCTTAAATTGATGGAGAGAATCCACCATAGAATAATCAAACTCTTCGCTGGTGGCAATATTGGCTGCAACATAATCATCATTGTGCCAAAGTTTGTGAAACTGTAATTGTTTAATTTGTTGTTCTTTTGGATGTTTCACCCAGCCATAATGGTAAATGTAGGCATTTGTATTTACCACTTTCAATTTTGTATTGTCTAAATTTCTGAAACCTTGGGCATCTTTCCAACTTTTAATATTTGAATTGTTGCGAATAATTCTAATTTCATTGTTATACCAACGTCTTGAATCGCCCAAATAATCATAGGAACCATAAAAGTGACGGTATTTAAACAATAAGCCTTCTACGTTTTTATCCTCAAGGTTTTCGGTCATTGCATTGACAATTTTCTCGTAATCATTTTCGTGAATGCATTCATCTGCTTGAATATAAAACAACCAATCGCTGTCTGCACTGCATGCTTTTAAGGCTTTATTTGTTTCATCGGCCAGCACTTTGCCCCCTTCACGCAAACTATCGTCCCAAACTGTTTCTATAATTATCAGTTTATCGATATTTAACGATTGAACAAACTCTCTGGTATTGTCGTCACTTTTACCCACTGCAACAATAATCTCATGGCACAATGGTTCAATGGAACGTATAGCTTCTTCTAGGGGATAATCCGCTCTAACTACATTTCTTGCGATGGTAAAACCTGATACTTTCATTTAAATTCTATCCTCCAAAACATGTTCAAAGCGTATTTCCATTTCTTCTAAAATTTCTTTGACCATTTCATTGTATTCAATTCTAAAATTTGAAACCAAGGAAACGCCAATTTCTTCTTCCGGGTCTTGAAAATGGAACCAAACGGCAGTATTTCCTGGATATTGTTCAATGATATCGTTGATGGTTTGATATTTTCCGTCAAAAAGTTCTTTTGGTCTCATGTAAATATTGACCAATTTGACCAATTTAACAGAATTCAAATCCGAGGCCAATTTTAATGTTTTGAATTTCACTTTGGGCCTTCCTCCCATTTCAATATTTGGAATAAGTGAACCAGAAATCAGTAAAATATAATCTTTAGATATCAAGTTTTTATATTCAATCCATTCTTTTCCGTAAATGTTAAATTCGACATTCCCAGAAAAATCCAACATAACAAATCTACCGTAAGGGTTTCCTTTTTGCGATATTATTTCTCGGATATTTAAGACCAAACCCATCAACTTAAATTCTAATTTCTCATTGTTTTCTATGGCAACTTGAATTTCTTGCGCTGTGTTTTGAGATAACAATTGATAGGTAAAACGTTGTTCATCAAGAGGATGTTTACTCAAAAATACGCCTACAAGCTCTTCTTCTTGTTTTAGTTCATCCATTAAAGTGAACTTTTCAACCATTGGGAGTTTAGGTTCTGAAGGCGTATTGGTTTCTTGAGAGCCAAATAAAGATGTTTGACCACTTAGTTTATCTGCTTGAACTTTATGTCCATATCGAATGGCCAATTCTATTCCGTTTTTGCCTTCATTGTCGTCAAGAACATATTGAGCTCGGTGATATCTATCGTCGAAATCGAAAACTCCAGCTTTGGCCATGTTTTCCAAATTTTTACGATTTACAGATTTCAAATTGACTCTTGACGTTAAGTCAAAAATACTTTGAAAAGGCCCATTTAAGTCTCTGTCTTTGAGAACCTCAATTACAGAATTCTCTCCTACTCCTTTTACGGCATTTAGGCCAAATCTAATTTCATTGTTTTGCGTAACATTAAAAGCCGACCTACTTTCATTTAAATCTGGACCTAAGACTTTAATTCCCATTCTTTTACATTCTTCCATGTAAAATGTAATTTTTTTAATGTCGCCCATATTGCTTTTTAATACGGCTGACATAAACTGAGCGGGGTAATTGGCTTTTAGATAGGCTGTTTGAAACGCAATTACCGCATAACAGGTGGAATGTGATTTATTGAACGCATATTGGGCAAATTCTTCCCAATCGCTATAAATTTTATTTAAAACGTCTTCTGGGAATCCTTTGGACATGGCACCTTCCATGAATTCGGACTTCAATTCATCAATGATGTCCTTGCTTTTTTTACCCATTGCCTTTCTCAAAACGTCTGCTTTTCCTTTTGAAAAACCGGCTATTTTTTGACTCAGCAACATAACCTGTTCTTGATACACGGTGATACCATAAGTTTCTTTGAGATATTCTTCCATTTCTGGCAAATCAAAAACAACGGGTTTGCGTCCGTGTTTTCTATCTACGAATTCTGGAATATATTTCATTGGACCGGGCCTGTAAAGGGCATTCATCGCAATTAAATCTCCAAATTGAGTTGGACCTAAGTCGCGCAAATATTTTTGCATCCCGGGACTTTCAAATTGGAAAATACCATTGGTTTCTCCCCTTTGAAAGAGTTCATAGGTTTTGAGATCGTCTAGTGGTATTGCATCTAAGTCAATGTCGATGTTTGTGGTTTCTTTGATGATTCTTAGGGTATCCTTCATAATGGTGAGGGTACTTAATCCTAAAAAATCCATTTTCAACAGTCCCGCTTTTTCAATTTGATTTACATCGTATTGCACCTGCATCCATGGTGAGTCTTTGCTTCTGGCAACGGGCACCACATCGTCTATGTCTCTTGGGGCAATAATTATTCCGCACGCATGAACACCTGTATTTCTAACACTTCCTTCCAGTTTTTCAGCATCTTTAAGTACTTGAGAGGCAGCATCTTTTCCATTGTAAATATCTTGAAGAGATTGAATGTTTTGTATTTCTTCTGGTTTTAAGTTGTTGGAATCGTCTTTTGCCAATTTTTGCACGTCGGAATGGAAAATGGTTTTAAAATTCATATTCCCAGGCACCAGTTTTGCCATTTGGTCTGTTTGCGATAAAGGCAACTGCAAAACCCTTCCAACGTCTCTAATGGCGCTTTTTGCGGCCATCGTTCCGTAAGTTATAATTTGGGCTATTCTTCTTTCACCATATTTTTTTGCCACATATTCAATGACTTTGTCGCGTCCTTCATCGTCAAAATCAATATCGACGTCGGGCATACTCACCCGTTCTGGATTTAAAAATCTCTCGAATAGCAAATCGTATTTTACCGGATCAACATTTGTAATACCGAGGCAATAAGCCACCAAACTGCCGGCGGCAGATCCCCTGCCTGGACCAACCCAAACCCCCATATTTCTAGCGGCAGAAGTAAAATCTTGAACAATGAGGAAGTATCCCTCATAACCTGACTCACAAATGGTTTTAAGCTCAAACAACAGCCTTTCTTCTACATCGGTAGGGATTGTGCCTCCGTACTTCATTTTACATCCCTCATAAGCCAAAAACTTAAGATATTCGGCCTGATTTATAAAGTCGGGAGGCAACGCATAGTTCGGAAGAACAATGTCTCGAGCCAGTTGTGGCGATGAAATGGAATCTATAATTCGATTGGTATTTTCTAGTGCTTCGGGGATGTCTTTAAAAAGTTCAGCCATTTCAGCTTGGGTTTTAAAGAAAAATTCGTCGTTTGGAAAACCAAATCTAAATCCTTTGCCATTTTCTTCATTGGTGGCTTTAGGTGTAAGCTGAAACTCTGATGTATTGATACACAACAATATATCGTGTGCATTGGCATCAATTTGATCAATGTAATGGGAATCGTTGGTTGCAATGATTGGAACATTGTATTTTCTAGCCCATTTTATCAAAACTTGATTGATATCTTCTTGGTCTAAACCGGTATTGTCAATGTTTTTAAGGTTGTGTCTTTGAAGTTCAACATAAAAATCATCACCAAACCGCTCGTGCCATTCTTTGAAAAGTCTTTCTGCTTCTTCTTCCCCTTTAAATAAAATGGCTTGAGGTATTTCAGCTCCAATACAACAACTTGTAGCGATAAGACCTTCTTTGTATTGATCTAAAAGTGCCTTGTCTATTCTGGGGTATTTACCATATAAACCTTCCAAATAACCCAAGGAACATAATTTGGATAAATTCTCGTATCCTTTTTGGTTTTTAGCAAGCAATAATTGGTGATATCTCTTGTCTTTTTTGCCTTGTCCAAAAGATTGCTGAAATCGGTCTTCAACCAAATAAAATTCGCAACCAATAACGGGAAGGATGTTTTCTTTTTTTGCAGTCTGATAAAAATCGAAGACACCAAACATGTTTCCATGATCTGTAATGGCTACAGCCCTCATTTCATCGGATTTTGCCTTTTTAATGAGTTTTTTAATATCTGCTGCACCGTCTAGCAGTGAATATTGGGTATGGACGTGTAAATGGGAGAACTGCGGCATATTGACGTCCGAAATTACTCCAATTAACTGTTTAAATTAAAATAAAAGTGTGAAAGTTATCCTTATTTTTTCTTCTCTGAATTATCCTTAAACAGGGTATCCCCTTCTAATCCACTTTCGGTTTTATTCTCATTCGAATATTCATAAATCAAGGTATCCCCTTCTAATCCACTTTCAGTAAATTTAACCACCCATTTTGGTCTATTTGTTTCGTATTCTCCAGACTCTTGAAGCCAACCACTTTCGTAATACGATTCGTATTTACCGTGATAATATGATTCACCCGTCGTTTTATCCATGGATTTATCAAAGTGCGACATTCTTTGTCCACTTGGATAATAGTTCTCCGTCCACACTTCTATTGGACCTACAAATTTGGTCACATTTAATAAATTACCACTTTTGTTGTACGAAACAAAGTATTTAACGGTATCACCCAAATAGTATTTTCTTTCTTCCAGTGATCCATCGGGTCGAACAATTTGATCCAGAATTACCTGTTTCAATTTCACCAAGCTGTCTAATGGTCGGGTAGAAAACGTGAATGGCTTGTATAATACCGGTTCATCTGAATTTTTACAAGCATAGAAAGCCACCATTAAAAAGGAAAGTAGCAAAAAGTATTTTGTGGTTTTCATATATACAAGATTATAAAAAAATCTTTACTGCGACAAATGTTTAATTCGCATTAATTTTGCGGGGTGAAACTTAAATCGCTCAAATTGTATCAATTTAAGAATAGAGAAGCTGACGTTTATAGTTTTCATCAAAGAATCAATGCGTTTGTTGGCAATAATGGGGTTGGCAAAACCAACATTCTAGACGCAATTTATTTGCTTTCAACAACCAAAAGCTATTTTAATCACCTAGATCAATTTTTAATACAGTTTGAAAAAACTGAGATGTCTGTAATGGCGGACTTTATCGATGACATTGAAATCATTGCAAACATTTCTGTAAATGGAAAAAAACGTTTCAAGAAAAATGGAAAATACTATTCAAAATTAATTGACCATATTGGCTTGTTTCAAGTGGTATTTATTACGCCTTTCGATGTTGAATTTGTATATGGTGGCTCAGAGATACGACGAAAATTTATTGATTACACCATTAGTCAAATAGACAAGGCTTATCTCACTGATTTGATAGAATATAGAAAACTACTAGAAAATAGAAATGCGTACTTAAAATTAAACAAAGGGCGTCCAATAGATCTCATTTTGATGGAAAGTTATGATGCTAGATTGATACCTATTTGCAAAAGCATTCATTCTAAAAGGCAATCATTCTGTAAACAAATAGACGCAACTTTTAATTCTTATTACTCGTATTTGGCAGGAGATGAAAACACCCTAAAAATGGAATATGTAACCGGCTTAAATGAAGTGGATTACGAAATCCTTTTAAAAGACTCATTTAACTTAGATTGCATCACTTGTCGCACCAATGAGGGCATACACAAAGACGATATCAACGTATTGGGCGAATTGGGTAAACCTTTCAAGAAGATTGGATCTCAAGGTCAGATAAAGAGTTTCATCATCGCTTTAAAATTGGCTCAATTCAAATTTTTAAAGGATGAATCCAAACAGATGCCCATTCTTTTGTTGGATGATATTTTTGAAAAAATTGACGATGAGAGGTCAAAACGATTGTTAGAATTGGTTTGTTCCAATGATTTTGGACAAATATTCATCACTGATACCAACAAAGAAAGAATTGAAGAAAAATTAAATCAATTAAATATTGATTGTGAATACTTTGAAACCACTTAATTAAACAATTTCCTTAACTGAATAGGCCGACCAATAAGTCGATATCGTGGTATTTAATGCCAAATTTATCGGCTAAATTTTTATTGGTCAGATTACCTTTATAAAGGTAGGTTCCTTTTCTTATTCCTTTATTTATTTTAAGAAATTCCGCAAATCCACCTTCGTCCACCATTTGGTCGAGCATGGGCGTAAAAATATTGCTCAGCGCATAACTGGCGGTTCTGCTCACCCTAGAAGGTATGTTTGGAACACAATAATGGATGACATCATGTTTTTTAAAGATGGGCTTTTCGTGGGTTGTTAGTTCGGATGTTTCAAAATTCCCGCCTCTATCAATGGCTACGTCAATCAGGATGCTGTTTGGTCTCATCGCCATAATCATGTCTTCGGAAATAACCACAGGACTTCTATGCGAATTCCCTGCAAGTGCGCCAATCACTACATCGGCTCTTTCCAATGAAGACTTTAAAACACTGGGCTGAATGGTAGAAGTGTATAAATGCAATCCGAAAGATTTCTGAATTCTGCGCAGGCGATAAACATTGTTATCAAAGATTTTAACATTGGCACCCAAACCGAGAGCGGCTTTGGTTGCAAATTCGCCCACAGCGCCTGCGCCAATCACTACCACTTGGGTTGGAGGCACACCTGCAAATCCCCCCAAAAGCTCACCTTTGCCAATGTGGGTATTGTTTAGATATTCGGCAGCAATTAAAATGGCCGCAGTACCTGCTATTTCGCTCATTGCACGGATAATTGGCAATGCGGAAGATTCGTCTTGAATAAACTCATAAGCCATGGCATTGATCTTCTTTTCCATGAGCTTTTTAAGTAAAATGCCATCTAACTGATTTATTTGAAGGGCAGAAATCAATAATTGGCCCGTTTTCATTAGGGCAATTTCGGAAATGGTGGGAGGATCTATTTTAAGAATTACATCAGATTCATAGACTTCAGAGGCGTGACTTACAATTCTTGCTCCAGCTTCTGAATATTGATGATCCGAGAAATTCGCGTTTTTACCTGCGCCTGTTTCTATGGTGATATGATTGCCTCTGTCTGTCAATAATTTCACAGCTGCCGGAGTAAGAGGTACCCTATTTTCTTGAAAAGTAAATTCTTTTGGAATTCCCAATGACATGTGTTTACCGTCGTCCTTAAACTTCAAGAATTGAACTTGTGTTTCTGGCTTTGTAATCTTTAGACTTTCAAGTGTTTGCTGCGACATTTTAATATAAAATTATGTACAATTTAATTGTCAATATTCAAAAAATAAGTGTTGAATTGGGGTTGTTTTCCACAAATATAGCACAATTAAATCCCTAAAACCACTATGAAATCAGGGATTTTCAAAAGATTTTTTGTAAATTGTGCAACATTATAAAACAGATGAGAAAAAGCCAGTTAAAATCTTTTACATTATCGCTTTTTGTGGGAATCACATCCATTGGATTTATTTCTGCACAAGCACCCATTTTAGTAGACAATTCCACCAATTCTATAAATCGAATAGACAGTTTAACCATTCAGTTGTATTCATCCATTCCAAGTCACAATCCTCCAGCCTATTCAACTGTAAACCGTTTTAATTTAGAACATTACACAGAGAGTATGAAGTTGTTGGGTAGCAGTATCCCATTTGAATACGATGAACTTGTAAAGCAACAAATAAATATGTTCATGGGATTGGGAGATAATTACTTCAACATGATACACGAAAGAATGAGTTTGTATTTCCCCTTGTTTGAAGAGATTTTGGATAAAAATGCATTGCCAACAGAATTGAAATATGTTTCTGTGATTGAATCTAATTTGAATCCTAACGCGGTTTCATGGTGCGGAGCTACTGGATTGTGGCAGTTTATGCCCTATACTGGCAAACACATGGGGATGAAAATCAATCTTTCCTTTGATGAACGCAAGAGTATTCTTATGTCGACTCAAAAGGCTTGTGAATATTTCAATAACTCAAATAGAATTTTCGACGATTGGTTGTTGAGTATTGCTTCTTACAACTGTGGGGCTGGAAATATTCAAAAAGCCATTCGACGTGCAGGTGGCGGACAAAAAACGTTTTGGGAAATTATGTACTTTTTGCCAAAAGAAACCAGACTTTATGTCCCTAAATTCATAGCTATGGTATATGTTCTAAATTTCAGTCACCACGCTCGCAAAGAAAATTACAACAACTTTTCTCAAATACTCATCCCTACAAAAGTGGATACCAAGCTGAATTTGATTAAAATGAGCAAATATATTGCTGGGGAACAAGATCAAAATATCATTCAAGTTAATAGAGAGTTTCTGAAACCAAACGTAGGAAATGCCACCAATCAAACTGTTTTGTTGCCTTATAGTTACAGCATGTCTTACAAACGCAACATTGATAGCTTAATTGAATATGCTTTGTTAAGCCCTTACGAAGTAGGGACCATGCAAAGTGGCAATTCTTTCTATTATAAGCCAACTAAAAATCAAAAGACCAAAGCGTTGGCAACAGCTTCAACGTCAAATACAAAATCAAAGGTTCACAGAGTGAAAAGAGGTGAAACCTTGAGTCAAATATCTAGAAATTACGGAATTCCAGTTTCAACTTTAAAATCCATGAATGGCATCAGTGGCAGTAAATTGAGAATTGGTCAACGTATAGTCATTCAAAAAGGCACTAGGGTAAGACATCGCAGAAATTACAACTAAGTTTATGCCTGTTTTGATTTCGAAGAGACTTTCTGGTTTTTTTCTCATTATATTGATTTTAATCTCATGTAATTCTGAGAATAAATCGAATGAAGTAATTTCCGATGATTTATCATCGATATCCATTTACTCCAAAACCAATGACGTTGATTTTATAAACAACTTCATTCAACAGCCGTTGTTGGATAGTTTGTTGCCTTTAAATAACGGATTCGAATCTGTTTACACCTTTTATACTTTCACTGATGTAAAGGAAATAAAATCAAAACGCTTTATCCTTTCAGACCATTCGTTATCTTTATCGGGAAAATCAGATACAACTTACAAGGTTGGCGATTTAGAAGTGGAATTGTATAAAGATTACTTTGGAAAAGGACAAAGAATATTGATTGTAAACAATGAAAAGACCAAAGGATTAAATGCCACAACTTTAAACGATTTTCACGCTTTAATTGCTAATGTAAACTTAGAACTGGGATTAGATGGGGGTAAAAACTACCGTGATTTAAACAACGAAAAATCGAGTTATTCTGACAGCTTAGAGCGTTCACTCAAAACCAAATTTGGAATTAAAATATCCATACCAAGTAATTTTAAAATTGCCAGGGTTGACAGTAATTTCATTTGGTTTACAAGCTTTAAAAATAATGGTGGATATTTGTCTTTCAGTATTGAAATAAAAAATATTGATGATTCATCTCTGAATTCAATTGAAAATATGATTGCTGAGAGAAATGAATCGACTGCTTTACACTATTTTAACGATGAAGGCACCAAAATGGTGGTGAGTGAATTGGGTTTATACAGTCCAAAATCATCTTTAACTAGATATTCCAACACAGGATTTAGAGGATGGTTTACCGAAGAAGCTACCGTTCGTAGAGGTCCATTTGGAAGGTACTATTTCACATCCCCCAAAAACAAACAAACCTTTATTCTAGATTGGTTCTGTCAAGGATCGCAGAATTACAATGAAGACTTGAGAATACTAGAAACCATTGCCCATTCATTTAAGCTTTTATGAAATCCGTTGTAATTTTTGCTTCTGGAAGTGGCAGCAATGCCGAACGAATAGTGAAAGAACACCATCAAAAGAATTTTAACGTTTCTTGCGTTTATTGCAACAATTCCAAGGCTGGAGTTATTCAAAAAATGCAACACCTAAATATTCCAGTGGTTGTTTTTAGCAAAAAAGAACTTATGGAGCCCGAATTCACACTAAACCTATTGAGTCAGAATATAGATTTGATAGTATTGGCTGGATTTTTATTGCATATACCTTCCTATTTAATACAGGCATTTCCGAATCAAATCGTGAATATCCATCCATCGTTGTTACCAAAGTACGGTGGACATGGAATGTACGGAATGAAAGTACATGAATCGGTTATTGAAAACAACGAAAGCACTTCAGGCATTACCATTCATTATGTGAACGACATGTACGATGAGGGCCAGATAATACAGCAGTTTGAGTTGGAAGTTGAAAAATCTGACACGGCAGAAACTTTGGCAGAGAAAATACACATCCTCGAACACACCCACTTCGGGCCTACCATTTTAAAAATATTAAACCATGAATTATAAGAATATTGAAACCAATGTTTTGCATGCTGGAATTTCTCCAGATCCTACAACTGGCGCAATCATGACGCCTATATTTCAAACCAGTACCTATGTTCAGGCTGCACCTGGCAACCACAAAGGCTACGAATACGGTAGAACTCAAAATCCAACCAGAGACGCCTTACAAAAAAACTTGGCAGCATTGGAGAAAATGAAGCATGGCCTGTGTTTTAGTACAGGAATGGGTGCCGTTGATGCATGTATAAAATTATTAAATCCAGGGGATGAAGTGGTGTCAACCAACGATTTATACGGTGGTTCCTACCGCATATTTACCAAAATATTCGCCAAATACGGCATAATATTCAAGTTTGTGGATATGTCTGACGTTTCTGCAGTAGCCGCAGCGGTTACTGATAAAACCAAAATGATTTGGGTAGAAACACCTACAAATCCACTTTTGAGAATCATCGACATAACTGCAATGGCAGAAATCGGTCATTCTGTTGGGGCCATTGTGGTGGTAGACAATACTTTTTCATCTCCATACCTGCAGAATCCGGTAGATTTTGGCGCAGACATTGTGATGCATTCTGCAACCAAGTACATTAATGGGCACAGCGATGTAGTGATGGGTGTTTTATGCGTAAACGACGATGAACTCTCAGAAAAGCTGGCATTTATACAGAATTCCTGCGGTGCAACACCGGGTCCACAAGATTGTTTTTTGGTTCTACGGGGGATAAAAACCCTGCATTTAAGAATGCAAAGACACTGTGAGAATGGTAAAGTGATTGCACATTACCTTAAAAATCATCCGAAAGTAGGCGAAGTATATTGGCCGGGCTTTGAAGAGCACAAAAATCACGATGTGGCAAAAAAACAAATGAAGGATTTTGGAGGAATGATATCCTTTACCTTGAAAAACGACGACGTGAACGCCGCGTTGATGTTTTTGAAGCATACACATCTGTTTTCATTGGCCGAGAGTTTGGGTGGAGTAGAAAGCTTGGTTGGGCACCCTGCCACCATGACCCACGCCAGCATTCCTAAAGCAGAAAGAGAAGCCAACGGATTGAAAGACAGCTTAATCCGTTTGAGCGTTGGTATTGAGCACATCGACGATTTAATACAAGATTTAGAGACCGCTTTGGCTGTGGTTTAAATGAATGATTGACCAAAAAACGATTGACATCTTATGGACTTACGTTGATAAGTATAATCAAGTCGATTTTATTGAAAACGATCCCATTTCCATTCCTTATCGGTATAAAAATCCTCGGGACATTGAAATAGCTGCGTTTTTTACGGCCATTATTTCTTGGGGACAGCGAAAAACCATCATAAAAAATGCAAATGCGCTAATGGAAATATTCGATGACCGTCCATTTGAGTTTGTGAAACACGCTTCGACCGCGGAATTGAACATGGCTTCTAAGTTTGTACACCGAACTTTCAATGGTGAAGATTTACTGTTTTTAATAGAACGTTTGAGGATTTTGTTGGCAGATTCACCCAGTTTGGAGTCTTTGTTTTTTGCCGAAAGCACTTCGCCTCAAAACGACCCAAATGCAGTGCAGCATGGGCTCGAACGTTTTTATTCATTAATTTTTG
>CAMAQS010000062.1 GCA_945860565.1 Chitinophaga pinensis
AAGACAATTGTTTGCACTTGGTCGATTTTTCGTTTAGGAATTTTCGAAGAAGGCATAAAAATCACGATTATTGCAGTAAGAAAACACGATAAAATCAATTTAGCCGTTTTCGAACGAACTTTAGTGTTAAGTTGAAAATACGGAGTAAGATTTTTCGTTGTTCTCATGTGGTAGTGATAAAGGCAAATATTTTGCCGAATTTCGCACTCTTTAAAGAAAAATGCTAAGAATGAGGCCAATACATATAGTCGCTGCCCTGTGGATATGTTTATTCCTGCCTCTATCTGCACAAGACACCCTTAGAAACTTGCCGAAATCAGACACTTTGTCTAATTTAAAAGACAGTACAAATCCATCATCCCCCAAAAAGAGCTTTAACGACATCGTTACATTTACCGCTCTAGATTCGATGGTCTTGGATTTTGCCACAAAAAAGGTGCATCTATATAAGGAGTCAAAAATCGAAACCGCCGATACCAAACTCGATGCGTACTACATCAATATAAATTTACTCAATAAAGAACTCTTTGCCAAAGGAACCATAGATTCGGCAGGGAAATACGTGACAAAGCCTTTACTAAAAGACAAGGGAGAGTCATTTTCTGCGGACAGTATGCGTTACAACAGCACTACTAAAAAAGGAAAAGTTTTTGGCTTGATGTTGGTTCAAGATCAAGCCTACATTCAACTTGGCACCGTACTTAAACAAGCCGATGGTAGTTTTGCGGGAATTAATGGAAAAATAACCACTTGCGACGATCCCCATCCTCATTTCTATTTAAACACGTCTAAAATTAAGGTGATTCCCAATATTAAGGCATTCTTCAGCAGTGCCAATTTGGTGTTTCAGGGCATTCCTACTCCCATCGCACTTCCTTTTGGAATGGCACCGCTTAAAAAAGGCCAACGCGACGGAATTATTTTCCCCAGTTTAGGCTTTAACTCTGCAAACCGAAGTTTTTATTTGCAAAATTTTGGATATTATATCGGTCTCGGACCGTATTCCGATATTCAGTTAAATTCAGACGCCTATTTAAACGGAGATTTTCGTTTGGGTGTAAATACACAATATTTCCGCCGTTATAAATTTAAAGGCACTTTGTTCATGCAATATTCAAGATTCTCAAATGGCGCTGAAGAGACTTCTCCAGAATTTGCTTTTACCAATGATTTTAGTGTAAGGTCAGAATTTCGCGTGGACCCAAAGTTAATACCAGGGATTTCGCTAAATGGAAATATAAATATCGTAACAAAAGGCTTTAACCAGCGTAATAGCCGCGACATTAACAATTTATCTAACAATCAATTTACTTCAAGCGTAACTTACGGTCAACAATTTTTTAAACGTAAAGTTAATTTAACCGCAAGTGCAAGACATTCTCAAAACACACAAAATGGTGATTTCAAAATGGATTTACCTGCAGTAAATATTGGTGTTACCAGTTTAACTCCATTTGCGAGTAAAATTGGCAGCAACGAAAAATGGTATCAGCAAATTCGTGTGAGTTACAGTGGTAATATGGCCAATAATATTAGTACGAAAGACACAATCATCTTTTCTGACCGCTACAGAGAAGCATTCGAAACGTTTCGTTCAGGATTTAACCATACCATCCCCATTTCAACCAATATAAAATTATTTAAAGGCATTCTTAACATCTCTCCCAGCATCAATTATCAAGAAAAATGGCACTTTAAAGGACAATACAAATCCGTAGATGCCAATAATGCCATTGTTACCCGCGATACGAATGCATTTTTTAGACAATACGCTTACAATGTATCTACTAGTTTAAAAACCAATATTTATGGTACATTCAATCAGTTAAAGTGGGGTAAAATTCGCGCCATTCGTCATACCATTACCCCCACCATTGGTTTAACTTATGCTCCATTGATAGATGCGGCGAAAAAAGGATGGACCGCCCAATATAAAGATACAGGAGGGAAAGTTTTTACTTATGGACTCTTCGATAAAAGTCCTGTAGGTAACTTAATCCAAAATGAGAGCGGGGTTATTTCCTTTGGATTAAACAACAACTTACAAGGGAAAAAAGTTACTTCTACAGACAGTAGTAATAAATCCAAAACGGAAAAATTCAACATTATAGATCAATTCCAATTGTCATCAGGTTACAATATTTTTGCCGATAGCTTGAAGTGGAGCGATGTGAGAATGTCATTCAACACAGTGATATTTAAACACGTTAGAATCAACAGTGGCGCGAATTACAGCCCCTATTACAGAAATAAACAAGGCAATACACTCAATCGATTGAACTACAATGAAAATGGAAAAATCCTTAGATTTAAGAATGCGAACATCAATATAAATACCAGTTTATCCGCGGATAAACTTACAAATAAAAACAACACTAAAAGTCCCAAAAAAGTCCTAGAAGAAGAGTCCACAGAACTTGCAGATATAAGAGCCAATGGCCAATCTTATTATGATTTTGACATCCCATGGACAATTAATTTTGGATATATGTTGAATTACAACGCAGAAACTTCTGTAGCGGCAAATCGAGTTTCCAACAACAGTTTTACGATTTCGGGGGACATCAATATCACAGAAAATTGGAAAATTGGATACCAAACGGGGTATGATTTTAGATTAAAGGAAATGCAAGGCTCACAATTTACAGTGGCAAGAAATTTACATTGTTGGCAGTTAGAATTTAGCTGGGTTCCAACAGGATTTGGAAAACAATGGGTCTTTACCTTGCGTCCTGTTAGCAGACTTTTACAAGATTTAAAATTAAATAAACGGGTTTATTCAAACCCTGCGCTCATGTAATTTGTTAACTATACTAAAACCTATACATATATGAATTTAGAATTAAACCAATCAGCCCCAGATTTCACTTTGTTTTCTACTGAAAAAGTAGAAGTTACCTTGTCTAAATTACAAGGAAAGAATGTCGTTATCTTGTTTTTCCCCTTTGCGTTTACGAGTGTTTGCACTGAAGAATTGTGCAATATTCGCGACAATTACCACGCTTATACTGGAATGGATGCGGAAATTTTGGCAATTTCAGTTGACTCTGTTTTTACTTTGGACAAATGGAAAAATGAAATGAATTATCCTTTTACAATGTTGTCTGACTTTAACAAAGAAGTATCTCAATTATACAATTCTTATTATGACACTTTCGCTTTTGGATCACGCGGAGTGTCTAAACGTGCAGCATTTGTTATTGACAAATCAGGAATTTTAAAACACATGGAAATTCTTGAAAATGCGGGCGAAATGCCAAATTTGGAAGCGATAAAAGCGTGTTTAAGTAGTTTATAATATCCCCCAAAATAAAAAAATATGATGCATAGATTTCCATTGTTTTCGTTTTTCTCTTGGGGGATGTTTATCGGGGCTACGATGGGATCTGTGCAAATATTACAATCTCAGAATGCACCACCTTTGCATCCAGATTATAATCTAAAATATTTCTTTACCCATGCCGAACCCACTCAAAAGGGGAAATTCTTAGACCCCAAACACCAGTTAATCAAATCGTTAGAAAATGACTATTTGCAAATAGGGGAATCGGATAGCCTTTCTATAAAAGTTGACCATCAATGGGGTTACGATAGCATTCGTACCGTACCAGACGAGTTCTTTGTTTCGGCCTTTTTAATGCAAAAAAAAGAGGTATCAAACAAAGATTACCTGACCTTTTTGAAGGATACTGCTTCGCCTTTTTTTAAAGAAAAAGGAATAACCTTTTCTTGGTTGACACCAGACACTAACGTGTGGACCAATCAAGTGTCTTATATGGAGCCGTATCGTACCTACTATTTGAGGCACCCCGCTTATGGGACGTATCCAGTGGTTGGAGTTTCGCAGTACCAAGCAACAACTTATTGCGATTGGTTGGAGAAAAAATTGAATGAACAATACGCTAAAATGATTCCTCAAGGTTACAAAATTCTGGTAGATTTACCCACAAGTGCTGAATTTTATACAGCAGCGAAATATACCATCCCCCCAATAACTGAAAAGCAGATTAACAAGGAGTTCTATTACAATTGGTCATTGACTTATGCAATGGGATGGGCCCACAATGAATTAAACTATGGATCGTTAAAAAGTAACCGATTAATGGACATAAAGTCTTCAAGTGCCGATTTTCACTTTACAGCTAGCACTGAAAAAAAATGTTCTACTCCGTTGATTCACTTATTTGGAAATGTGGCAGAATGGACTTCCACACGTGGAACAGAAAAACTCAAGAACAACAAAAATTGGATCATTACCACTACGGGGAAAATCATGAAAAATCCGGATGTAACTGTGCATGAAGAAGACTTGCTAACTTATTTACACAAACCCGAGGATCTCAATTCTCATTTTGTTGTAAAGGGTGGATCGTGGAACGAAGAATTCCATTTTATGGATCCGGCGGTGGTTCAAATGAAACGTGGAGACTATAAATCTGCCAATATTGGCTTTCGGACAGTAATTCGAATAAAAAAAATCTGAGTTCAAAAAGCAGCATTTACTAGTGTTTATTGACAAAACGACAAACTGTTGAAAAAAATCTATGTAAATTTTAGTAAATGTTATTTTGACACTTACTCTTTTTTCGGTAAATTGCCGCCGATAAAAATAGATTATGGTAAAAACAACACATCGATTAAGGATTTTGGGACTTATTCTTTTGGGAATAGGAAGCATGCCGAATGGGTGGTCTCAAGCCAACAAGGGCAAGGGATCAAACAAAGATACTGCCGTGTCCCCAGAGGATGTTGAAAGCATTGGAGACGTTGTAATTGTTGGGTATGGACGTCAGAATAGACGCAATGTGGTTGGTTCAATATCCACTGTAACAGGAAAAGAGATTGCCGAATTGCCAACACAAAGTTTTGAAGCTTCCTTGCAAGGTAAAGCCGCAGGGGTTCAAGTTACCGTGGGCAGTGGAATGGCGGGTTCTGCTTCGCTGATACGCATTCGTGGTGCGGCCTCTATTTCTGCGGCGGGTGATCCATTGTATGTAATAGATGGAATTCCCATTACACAAGATTACTTTGTAAACAGATCAAATGGTTCCAATTTTGGAGGTGGTTTTAACAACAATCCATTGGCTAGTATAAATCCTGAGGACATTGAAAATGTTGAAATACTCAAGGATGCAGCAGCAACCAGTATTTATGGTTCAAGAGGTGCAAACGGGGTAATTTTAATTACCACAAAACGTGCAGGCAAACTGGGTATGAAATTTGATGTGAGTACGCGTTTTGGAATGGGTATCCCTACCAAAAGGCCGAATATGATTTCTGGAAAGGATTGGTTACAATTGTACGAAGAAGCATGGTATAACGATGGAAATGTAGGCAAACCAAATTTAGATAGAGTTGGTATTCGTTTGAATTGGGACGATGTTCAAACTACTAATACCGATTGGGTAGATGAACTTATTGGTGTGGGTATTAAGCAGAATTACAACATTGGAATGAGTTTTGCGAAGAAAAAATATGCCATAAAGTACATCATTTCACAAGACAACAACGGTTCTTACATTAAAGGCAACAATTATGAACGTTTGAGCCACAGAATAAATGGAGACATTAGACCGCTTAAAGGGTTAACCATACAACTATCCCATTCATTAAGTAGAGGAACCAACCAGCGTGTAGATGCAGCATGGGCTGGAGGTCTTGGAGCCGCAATGAGTTCTATGTTAAATATTTACCCATTAAATCCTATCTACGATAGTGCTTCAAAGTCCTACACTTCACCCCTTGGACTTCAAACCATCAGAGATTTAAAAAATTGGAGATCCGTAGAAATCAGAACCATAAATAATGCACTCCTTAGTTATGAAATTTTACCTGGACTTTCAATTAATGCCAGTGGGAGCATAGACTATATGGATTATGCGGAACACATTTACGAGCCAAAAGCATTAATCCAATATTATTTGCAAACCTATAAACAAAATGGAAATGCGCAATGGTTTCCAAGTTGGACGCGGAACTATAATTATTTTGTAACTGGACAGTGGGAAAAAAACATCACCAAAGACCATAAGACTACTTTAATGATTGGTCATGAATATCAAAACTCGTTATCACACAGTAAATTTGTTGAAAACACAGACGCAACTGGTCCTGTTGATGAAGTAGCTATTCCTGATACTGCGTTGGTAAGTCGTTACAACACCCCATATAATTGGGCATTTTTAAGCTTTTTTGGTCGCTTGAACTATACCTTCAAAAACAAATTTAATGTGCAGCTTACTTCGCGTTGGGATGGAAGCAGTAGATTTGGTAAAAACAACAGATACGGATATTTTCCATCTGCGGCATTTGGATATATTTTGAGTGAAGAGAAGTTCATTAAAAAATACAAATTCATAAACTTCATGAAAGTGAGGGCTGGTATTGGTCGTTCAGGCAATGCTAATTTCGATAACTATGCACGTTGGGGCACGGTTACACCTAGTTCTAATTTACCATTGTACAATGGTCAACAGCAGCTTGCTCCGGCGCGTTTAGAAAATCCAAATTTGCGTTGGGAAACCACCACCAATTTTGATGCAGGATTGGAAATGACCTTCTTGCGTGGACGTTTAAGTACTGAAATCATTTATTATAGTAAGGCAACAAACGATGTTATTTTAAATGTTTCTATACCTACACACGTTGGCTTTGGTAGCTTTTACGACAACGTTGGTTCAATTACGAACAATGGTTTGGAATTAACCTTAAAAACAGTCAATATTAGAACCAAAAAATTCAATTGGACTTCTAATTTAAACATTGCCCGAAATGTGAATGAAATTACGAGCATTGGGGTATATTCACAGGACGCAGTAAGTGGTGGAACGAATGACACACGCGTGGTTGTAGGTCAACCAGTAGGTACCAACTTTTTGGTTAGATACGCTGGCGTGAACAAAGAAACAGGCGCACCCATGTATTACGATTTAAATGGAAATATAACCGATAAATGGGATCCCGCGAACCGCGTTACCGTTGGCAACATTTTGCCTGATGCCTTTGGAAACTTTGGAAACACCATTACCTATCGCCGTTGGGAATTAAATGCAAACATCTACTTTAACATTGGTGGTAGTATTTACGAAAGTTCATTGAAAAGACAATTTAGTTTAATGACTGATTGGAATTTAGATCCACGCGTAATGGATCGTTGGCAAAAACCAGGTGATGATACCAAAATACCAAAAATGACCCTTCAAACGGCCAATCATGGTTCTACTACACCGTGGATCAATACAGACTTATGGTTGCAAGATGGTTCTTATGCTCGCTTAAGAAGTTTAACACTTGCTTATAATTTACCAACAGCCATGATTTCGAAGTGGAAATTAAGCAATGCTAAAATCATGTTTGTGGCAACCAACATCTTAACTTGGACTAAATTTACCGGATTGGATCCGGAAATTGCCCGCGATTTCGAGAATGCCACAGATCGAAATATGAGTGGTAGCATTACCTATCTTACTCCTCCACAAGAAAAAAGTTACAGTATTTCAATTTACGTAAGCTTCTAAAATTATGAAAAACGCAAAAAAACACTTTAAAAATATATCGTTTGCCTTAGTAATCGCAACAACGGCATTTTCTTGTCAAAAGATGATTGAAACTCCTCCACCCAATGAAATATTGGTGGAAGATGCGGTAAATACGGCAGACGATCTGCAAAAACTATTAAACAGCAGTTACAATGAGATGGCCAATTCATTTGGTGGATTTTACCAATCTTTGGCTGAAATTATGAGCGACAACCTTTCATTGCCTAACAACAATGACTATCGGGAAGTGTACAATCACAATGTATTATTCTTTAATTCGACAAGTGGTGGTTTTTATTCGCTATTGTATAGAGGTATTTTCAGGGCAAACTTTGTTCAAGAACACATTTCAGACGTTCCCAACTTAGATCCTGCGGTAAAAGACCGTATAGTAGGCGAAATAGCCTTTATTCGTGCCCTTGGACATTTTACTGCAGTAAGAATGTATGCTCAACCTTATGGGTACACCGCAGACAACAGCCATGATGGTATTGCGGTAATGACGAAAGTATCTACCACACCACAAAAAAGAGAGACTGTGGCTGTGGCATACCAAGCCATTTTAGCGGATTTAAATACAGCAGTTAGTTTATTGCCAAACTCAAATGGTGGTTACGCTACCAAATGGGCGGCTAAAGCGTTGTTGGCACAAGTTCAGTTCCAAATGGGTGATTATACGAATGCGGCAGCAAACTCAGGAGACGTAATCAATTCTGGAGAGTTCACCTTTAGTGATACGGTAAATCTATTTACCCCTCAAGCTTATGGAGAACATATATTTTCGATAATCAGCTTCGGAGTAAACGACCAACGCAGCGGTGGTTTTACTGCAAATTTTGCATTGGGTGTTCCTACTTGTCAGTTAGATAAAGAGGTTTATGCCAGCTTACAAGATAAAACCACGGACAAAAGACTTAAATTATTGACTGTGGTAAATGCAGGTGCTCAAAATGAATTCATCAAAACGACCCAATTTGACGCTCCATTTTTTAATGTACCCGTTTTGCATTTAACCTTGATGCATTTAATTCGTGCCGAATCCTTGGCTAAAATCAATTCCGATTTGAGTACTGCAATTAACGATGTAAATAAAATCATTACAAGAGCTACCATTGGCACCCCAAATTTAGTTGCGAATAATGCAACTTCTACCGAAATATTAACGGCTGTGCGCTCAGAAAGAAGAAAAGAATTGCTTTTCCAAGGGGATAGAATACACGAAGTGAAAAGATTGGGCGCCATTGAAGGGCAAAGTCTTTTTATACGCGGCAGAGCCTGGAATTGCAAAGGCATGTTGATGCAGTTCCCTATTACCGAAAAAACAGATGAATTTAACATAAATCCAACAGGAGGTTGCGAATAATGAAAACAAAATTTAACATTTTAACGATTGCTTTATGTTGTGCACTGAGTGCAATTAGTTGTAAACGTGACAAAAAAGAACTTGGCGATAGACCAAGTCAAACCAATGGAATTTCAGGTACATGGGTACTTTCTAGGGTAGATCAAATTGATGTAAACGTAGAAGTGGCTTTTAGAGAAAGTGATACTTTGCTTTCGGTAACGGAAGCCATTTTAACTGGCAATCCAATGGAAATCACCTTCGATAAAAGCAGTTCAAACTTTACGACAAAAGCCGGTGATGGCATTGAATTTTTCGAAACTACTTTGGGTTCTTGGGCTTTTGACAACGCAGATTATCCCTCAAAAGTTATCTTGAACGCATCTCAATCGAATGAGGCTACTTACAATTTAGTAAAACCTGTACGTCCACAAGATTCTTATTTGGTATTAAAATACAATAAAATGTGCGGCAATCAACGCACTGTTTCTTATCACCTTTGGTATAGCAGAAAATAACATGAAAAAAAGTATTCTTAGTTTCGTTTTTGGGGGATGTTCTCTCCTATCAATGGCTCAAAAAGCATGGGTTGAACCAGATCCAATAAATCCGAATGACAGTATCACTATTTGGGTGGATTTAAATAAATGTTTAGACTTTGGAGGACCAGCTTTAGCAACGACTACCGATGATTTGTATATGTGGACTTGGTCTCCATTCGAGCACAAACTTGGTCATCCATTGCACAACGGCACTTGGGGAGCCTCGAATGATGCCCTTAAAATGCGCAATGATGGGAATGGCTTGGTATATTTCAGAATGGTACCAACTCAGTTCTACGAAGTATCTGCGGGTTCAATTTATGCCAATCCGATAAAATTATTGGTTAAAAAGAAAAATGGCTCCGACGATTGTGGCGGTTCTGAATGTAAAACAGAAGATTTAGAAATAAAAATCACAGCACCGGTTACAGGTCCGAGAAAATTATATTGTTTTCCAAATCTAAAAACCAAAGACACCCTTAGCATTAATTCAAGCGATGTGGTAACCATTTTCTACGATAGAAATTTGGAAACCAATGATACATTGAAAGATAAGGAGGATTTTTACTGTGTGGTTAAGGCCAGAACAGGACTTACCGAAACCGACTTTGTTTTTTATGTAAACGGCGATGAAATTAAGGCTGCCGACAGAGACGTTGCTGGAAAAGTTCCACAGATGAAGATGAAAAACTACGGCGGGGGCAAATTTGGATTTACATTCATTCCATCGAAGTTATTTAGTGGAGTAAATCCATCAAATCAAAAAATACTGTCTATTAAATACAAAGTTATGCGCGGATACATCCGCAAACAATACGATTGGGTAGAAGAATCACCGGAGTATTGGTTTAACACGGTGTGTAATTAAAATAAAATAAAAATCATAAGCAAACAAGGGCGGCCAATGGCCGCCCTTGTTTTTGTGAAACCATCAAAAGAAATTCGAATCCAAAAACTCTGGCTCTATAAAACCTCAATTTCGTTTCGGGTAATGTCTTCCAGCGTTTCCTCTTTGCGGATTAAATGTGCCTTCCCTTTATAAAAAAGCACTTCGGCAGGCCGCAAGCGGGCGTTGTAATTATTGCTCATACTGTAAGCGTAAGCCCCGGCATTTTTAATTCTTAAAATATCGCCTTCCTTCACTTCTGCCAACTTTCTGTCGTAACCCAATGTGTCTGTTTCACAGATATACCCTACTACACTGTAAATTCTCGGAGTGGCATTTGGATTCGATATGTTTTCAATGTGGTGGTAGGCATCATAGAACATAGGCCTAATAAGATGGTTCTGACCACTGTTCACACCCACAAATACAGTAGATGTGGTTTGTTTAATCACATTTGCTTTTACCAACAATGAGCCGCTCTCAGAAACAATGAACTTTCCGGGCTCGAACCACAACTCCAATTCTCTACCATAATGACCGCAGAAGGCCTTAAATGCCTCTGAAATGCGCTCCCCCATCTGTTCTATGTCTGTAACAATGTCGCCTTCCTTATAACCAACTTTAAATCCTGAACCAAAATCCATGAATTCCAAATCTGGAAACGACTCGGCTGCTTCAAACAACAACTCCGCTCCTCTTAAGAAAACCTCAGCATCCAAAATATCCGATCCTGTATGCATGTGTAATCCATTCACGCAAATCTTATGTGAACTAATAACCCGTTGTACATGTCGCAATTGATAAATGGATATCCCAAATTTCGAATCAATATGTCCTACAGATATATGGGAGTGCCCTCCAGCCATAATGTGCGGATTAAGTCTCAGGCAACAGGGAACAGAGGATCCATATTCGTGTCCAAATTGTTCTAATATGGAAATATTATCAATATTTATAATTACACCCAAACTCACGGCTTCTTTGATTTCTTCAAAATCAACACAGTTTGGTGTAAACATAATTTGACGTCCCTCAAAACCTGCCCGTAGACCCAATTGCACTTCTTGAATAGACACAGCGTCTAGTCCACAACCTTGTTGTTTTAATAGTCTTAAAATATTCACATTATTTAAGGCCTTCATTGCATAATGTAAGTGCACATTTACCCCTTTAAATGCATCTTTTAACCGTTGATACTGGTTTTCAATTTTTTCTCCGTGGTAAACGTACAAAGGAGTACCGAATTCTTCGGCGATTTTTACTAATTCTTTTGAGTTTATTTCTTTCATAATATGCAAAAAAAAGCGGGGCTATTACACCCCGCTCACTTTATAAATTCGAAGTGTATTTAAATTATCCTTTATTTTTTTTCTTATTGTTCAAATCCACAACGATAGGTGTAGCTATACATAATGAAGAATATGTTCCTATTACAACTCCTATTAACATGGCAAATGAGAAGTTCTTTAGAGCATCACCACCAAACAAGAACAAAATGATACAAACAACAAAAACCGTTGATGAGGTAATAATTGTTCGACTCAAAGTATCATTCAAAGCCATATTAATCATTACAGTATCATTTTTATCGCTACGTTTTGAAGTTAAAAACTCTCTGATCCTGTCGAATACAATTACTGTATCATTGATAGAATAACCTAAAATTGTTAGAAGTGCCGCGATTAAATGTTGGTCAAATTCTGTTGCGAATGGAACCACTCCGTCTAATATTGCATATACAGATAACACCAAAGCTAAATCGTGTACCAATGAAATGGCTGCACCCAAACCGTAAGCCAAACTTCTAAATCTTAGTACCAAGTATAAGAAAATACCAACAACTGTTAAAATGACTAGGACTCCAGATTTATTTCTGATCTCAGTTGCAATAGTAGGAGTAACATTTGATACTTGTAAAATTGGGCCATCGCCATTTTTATTGGTTTTTAATTCAAAACCTGAAAGTGCTTTTAGTAAATCCTCTCTAACTTTACCTTTGGTTTCTTTTTTGTCTTCATTTAACAAGTACGTTGTTAAAATCTTATACTGTCCATCGGAACCAAAAGTTTTAACCTCGTTACTAGATTCTGGCAATCCTTTATCTAGGGCGTCTTTAATTTGATCTGTGGAGTATTTCTTTTCAGGATTAAACTGAATTGTGAAGGAATTACCTCCTTTAAAATCTATGCCTGTACTTATTCCACCTTTAACAATAAACGAGGCTATACCTGCTACAATAATTACTGTAGAGAACAAATAGTATTTTTTACGATTTTTAACCCAATCAATGTTTTTATTTTTTAAGAAATTGTCATTCCAAGGATATCCGAATTTAATTTCTTTTCCTTGATTTGCTCTTCTATCTAACAAGAACCGTGTTATAAACAAAGCAGTAAATAAAGAACTAAATATACCGATAACCAAGATTATGGCAAAACCATAAACTGGCCCAGCGCCTGTAAATGTTAAAATAAATCCCGCCAATAAGTGGGTAATGTTAGAATCGATAATGGCACTTAGAGCGTGTTTAAATCCTTCACTTATTGCAGTTTTCAAACTTTTTCCATGTGATAATTCATCTTTAATTCTCTCATAAATCAACACGTTCGCATCAACAGCCATACCAATAGTTAAAATGATACCTGCCATACCTGGAAGTGTCAATGCAGCACCTAAGCTAGATAAAACACCCATGATTAAATAAACGTTACCCAAAACCGCCACAATTGATATCCAACCTGCTCTGTTGTAATATAAAACCATGAATACTACAACCGACAAAAATCCAAGAATCAATGAATTAAAACCTTGATTGATAGAGGCTTCTCCCAAGGAAGGCCCTATTACCTCACTTGCAACAATTCTGGCAGGGGCTGGAAGTTTACCCGCTTTTAATACGTTTGCTAAATCCTGAGCCTCGCGGATGTCGAAGTTTCCAGAAATTTGACTATTTCCTCCACTAATTTTTTGATTTACAACGGGAGCAGAATACACTCTATTATCCAAAACAATGGCAATATACTTTCCAACATTGGCGCCAGTTACTTGTGCCCAACGTGAAGCAGCGGTATTGGTCATTTGCATGGTTACTTCCAATTGACCTGTTTGATTTGTATTTTCTCTAGCGTCTTCAATGATATTTTCTTCTGAAGAGCTCAATGCAGCGTTGCCATCTCTGTCTCTTTTTAAGAAGTAAACATAATATTCGTCTGAATTTTCAATTGCTTTACCTGAAGCATCAACATCCATAGGTTTGGCACTGTATGCCACTTTTACTGCTGGTTCTAAAATTGACTTA